>NZ_CP015196.1:0-300000 GCF_001623565.1 Streptococcus marmotae
TTATTATTTTAAATACTTTTAAGTTATTAAAACAAAAAACATATTAAACCATGTTAAAAAGCTCCCTCAACAAACGTTAAGAGAGCGATTCTATATTCATAATTATACCAGAAAAGCCCCTAAAATCGCTTCTAAGGGCTTTTAGTCTATATACCGTTAATTTATCAGACAAGCTAAACAATAGATCTAGAAAATGTCTTAACTGGAGAACATATTTTATGAAGAAGAAATGCACTTAATTTGACAATTCAAGGTCTAAAAAATAACCCTGCCATGGCAAGGTTACCCCATCTGATAGATAACCAGTAGAGTAGGTTTTGTAGTAGTCGTTTGCGTTGATTTTATACTTAACAAAAAGAACAATCTCTAAAATTGGGGTAGTACAAAGGGTAGTAAATCCCCCAAAAAAACACCCTAGGATAACGCCCTAGAGTGTTGATTTATCAAGGCTTTTAAGCCCTTAACCCCATAAAGAGATTATTTTTTCAAGTTGTAGAAAGAGTTCAACCCTTTGTATACTGCAACTTCACCAAGTTGATCTTCGATGCGAAGCAATTGGTTGTATTTCGCAATACGGTCAGTACGTGACAATGAACCTGTCTTGATTTGACCAGCGTTTGTTGCAACTGCGATGTCAGCGATTGTTGAATCTTCTGTTTCACCTGAACGGTGTGATACAACCGCAGTGTATCCAGCTTCTTTCGCCATTTCAATTGCTTCAAATGTTTCAGTTAATGTACCGATTTGGTTTACTTTGATAAGGATTGAGTTAGCAGCACCTTCTTTGATACCACGTGCTAGGTAGTCAGTGTTTGTAACGAAGAAGTCGTCACCAACCAATTGTACACGTTTACCAAGACGTTCAGTAAGAGCTTTCCAACCGTCCCAGTCGTTTTCATCCATACCATCTTCAATTGTGATGATTGGATATTTGTTTACCAATTCTTCAAGGTAATCGATTTGCTCTGCAGAAGTACGTACAGCAGCTCCTTCACCTTCAAATTTAGTGTAGTCGTATACTTTACGCTCTTTGTCGTAGAATTCAGATGATGCACAGTCAAAACCAATCATGATTCCATTTTCACCAGCTTCGTAACCAGCTGCTTCGATTGCTTCGATGATTGTTTCAACACCGTCTTCAGTTCCTTCGAATTTAGGAGCGAATCCACCTTCGTCACCAACAGCTGTTACCAAACCACGAGCTTTCAAGATTTTCTTCAAAGCGTGGAATACTTCAGCACCCCAACGAAGACCTTCTTTGAAAGTTGGCGCACCAACTGGCAAGATCATGAATTCTTGGAAAGCAATTGGAGCATCTGAGTGAGAACCACCGTTAACGATGTTCATCATTGGTGTTGGAAGAACTTTTGTATTGAATCCACCAAGGTAGCTGTAAAGTGGGATTTCAAGGTAGTCAGCAGCAGCACGTGCTACAGCGATAGACACGCCAAGGATTGCGTTTGCACCCAATTTACCTTTGTTTGGAGTACCGTCAAGAGCAATCATTGCACGGTCGATTGCTTGTTGGTCACGAACGTCGTAACCGATGATAGCGTCTGCGATAACGTTGTTTACGTTATCAACAGCTTTTTGTGTACCAAGACCAAGGTAACGAGATTTATCTCCATCACGAAGCTCAACTGCTTCATGCTCACCAGTAGAAGCTCCTGAAGGAACCATACCACGACCGAATGCGCCTGATTCAGTGTAAACTTCTACTTCCAGTGTTGGGTTACCGCGTGAGTCTAGGACTTCGCGAGCGTAAACATCAGTAATAATTGACATTTTTTACTCTCCTTTGAGTTAATTTTATTTACTAAACCATGTTACCTTAAAAATGCGTTTTTTTCAAGGAAAAACTTATTTTTTTCGCACTTCTAGCAATGATAACGCTTCCTTGTTTCTACTCCTATCCAATTCTAAGCAGAAAAATCAGTAGTAAGGCTAGACTGACTTGAAAGACACCTATCAAGCCCATGTAAATCAGAAATTTAGGGCCTTCTTGGAGAAACTTCTTAAAGTCTAGGCGTAGCCCAATCGCTGCAAGGGCTGTCAATTCAAACCAAGAACTGAAAAATGTAGAGGTTTTCCCGAAAAAGAATGGAAGTGGGAAAAAACTATTCAACAAACAAAGGGTGAGAAAAGCTAGGATATACCACGGAATGCTGGCTAAAACCGATTTCAGATTGGTATTTTCAGCAGGAGTTATTCCTTTCCTCTTGGTCATCAAGCGCTCAAAGGCAAATACGACAACCACTAGAAAGAGGATACGGGTAATCTTAAACAGGGTCGCATATTGGGTGACATTTGCATTGATCAGGCTGGCAGCGGCTACGACTTGACCGACTGACTGTAAAACACCTCCTGTCAGAGCGCTATTTGCTAAATCAGAAAAGCCTAATAGTCTAACGCCGATAACAGGTAAGACAAAGAGTAAAATCGTACCGAGTAAGTTGATGAGTACAATCGCCTGTCCCTTGTCCTTACTATCAGCTCGAATAGCTGGAGCAATAGCTCCGATAGCCGATGAGCCACAAACCGCATTTCCCCCTGCAATCATGAGGGCCATTTCTTCTTTGAACCCTAATTTTTTCCCTAGAAAATAGCTAAAGGTAATGACACTAGCCATCATGAGAAGAATATAGAAAAGACCAGATAATCCCAAGTGAGCAATCGTTTGAAAGGTCACGGTTAGACCAAGTAGGGCAACTGAAATTTCTAACAGCCTACTTTCTGAGAATTTTGTCCCTTTTTCAAATCGCGTGCTTCTACAGATTGTATTTCCTAAAAAAATCCCGATACAAATAGCTAAACTAGCCGCTCCGATACTGGGGAAAAACCTAGCTAGCCCTTTTGCAAGGACTGCTACTAGAAAGGACAGGATAAAACCTGGCACGATCTCCTTATGGATAATTTTCATAATTGAACTCCTTTGCTATACGTGACCTTATTGTACCACAGTTGCACTCATTTTCCGAGGAAAAGCGAGAAGGATTTCATCTGTCCATTTTCTATTTAACCGTCTTATGATATACTAGGTATATGAAAGATATAAATGACATCATTATGCAACAGGCTGCTGGAGGGTTGAAACTCAATCCAGATGAGCAGCGAAGATTTTTACAAACCTTTGAAGAACGAGTGATTGGCTTGTGTAACATTGACGAGGCAAATTCACACGAGCTACTAGAGCATTTCAAGGAGATGTTGCGGCAACTGAGCAAGGATTTTCAGCCTATTTTTGTCAAAATTTCCCCCTACATTGATAGCCAGAAGCAAATTCTCTATCTCAAAATGGCGCAAGAATTAGGCTGTGAGGCTACGATTGTCTCTGAAGATTGTTCAAAACAATATGGTCTGGTCATTCATACAAACTGCCCTAGTCAGGTAGACACCTACGAGCTCTCTCAACAATTTACAGAACTTCTCTACCCTACAACGCCAAAAACAGAGAAAAAAACTTCTTTTTGGAAAAAATTATTTGGTTGAAAGCAAAAAGGGAGTGGGGAAAATCGATTTCTACGAAATCACGATTTTTCTCCCACTCCTTTTTTTTTATCTTCCATCAATCCGTCCATGACATCCAGAACTTTGATTAGATTTTTTTCATTGATTTGATAAGGTGCCTGTTCTCGTACGATTGGTTTGGCACAAAAGGCAATGCCTATTCCTGCCACTTGAATCATCGGGAGGTCATTGGCACCATCTCCAACTGCGATTGTATCAGCTAAATGCAGACCATTTTCGAGTGCCCATTTTTCTAAACACTCCTTTTTAGTCTCTTTCGTGACAATCTCTCCTAAAACTCGACCAGTCAAGATTCCATTTTCAGTTTCCAGACGATTGGCCTTGACATAATCAAGCCCCAGCTTCTCTGCCAGCTTATCAACCGTTTCATGAAAACCTCCTGAAACAACAGCAACCTTGTATCCTCTCTGGTGCAATTCTGTAACCAATTCACGAGCACCCGGTGTAAAATGAATCTTTTCTAAAATATGGTCAAAAACGCTCAAGGGCAGACCTTTTAGTAGAGCGACACGCTCAGCAAGTGCCTCTTTAAAATCCAACTCTCCTCTCATCGCTCGCTCTGTAATGGCTGCGACTTTCTCACCGACACCAGCTTCCTCACCTAGTAAGTCAATCCCCTCTTCTAAAATCAAGGTGCTGTCCACATCCATGACCAATAGTCCTTTTACTGTCACTTTTTTCTCCTTTATCTGATTTATAGATTTTATCATTTTAATGTCCATGTCGGGTAACTTTTCATGAATTTGTCACCAACACGAATCTCCTGATATTTTTCTTTGTGAGTTTTGTCCAACTCTTTCTATAAAACAAAAAGCCCAAGGGCTTTTTGTTTTTAATAACGAATGGTTTCTTTTGTTTTTTCGTAGGAGCGCACAAATCGCTCTGTCACTCCTGGCTCAACAGTTTCTAAGGCAAATGAAATTTCTTCAAATGCGGCTTGATAGTCAAAGTCCTTTTCAAAAGTTGCTAATGAACGATTGAAAGCCTTTTGAATACTGTCACTAGATGAACGGTAACGATTTGAATACTGCAACAATTGTTCTGTTAGAGCTGCATTTTGTACAATACGGTAAGCTGTTTCTTCTACTTCTCCCATATCAAATGTCGCATTTTCTAATAAACGGTTGACAATTTCAACATTGATGCGCTTGTGATCCAACTCAGCTAGCAAAGCTTCTACGTGGTCGCTTGCTCTAAAGAAAATTGATAGAAATTCATCTGGGATTCCAGGGAGATTCCGTTTTTCCATATAGCGCTTCAAGACATGTAATTTATTCACATAAACAGTAGCTTGCTTACGGGCATTCGTCTCAGACGCTTCTTGAGATTTGAGATAATCTGCTAGGACTAATTGCTCTTCTTCCATCTCCTTCAAGGCTGTCAAAGCATGTTCTAAACGCTCTTCTAAGATGGAGTAAGCGACTTGCGGATTGTCTAATTCCTCGATGCTATCAGCAACTGTTGTCTCCAAGGAGGCGACTTTCACAGATAATTGATGAATACGAGATTGTTTGCTTTCTGCTAATAGGTAGGAAGTGCTCAAGCGTTCTGTCTCTTCCACCAACACCTTTGTATTATTTGCAATGTGCTCCAAGAATTTTGGTAAGTTTTTACTGATTTTAGCCGCCGATTGGTGTGCATCAATTTCACGCGTAAATACTTTGTATAGGTGGTCAATTTTTGCTTGAATATCCGCATTTTCTGAGTCAGCAGCATCCAAATCAAAGGATACAATCAGAGCTGTATTTTCACGGATAGCCACACGAATTTCTTGGAAACGAACTTCAATATTACCTTCTATGAAAAGATAGCCTTCTTCGACCAGTTTCCGGTAACCAGCTTCTAAATCTTCCAATTGATCTGGGAAAGTTTGAGTGACCTTTTCAATCAAAGCAGGGATGCGCTCCATAATTTGATTGAGAGCAATCATGTGATTTTCTGTCTTATCAAGAATACCTGCAGCTTCAATTGGGTCACCAGACGAGTTCAACATGACAAATTCTGAAAATTCAACTTCAATATTTTTGAGTTGCTTTTCTAATTCTGGTAGGGTTTCGCCGTACTGTTCTGCATTTTCACGAACAGACTCTTGTAGGGTATCAAAGAGGTCCAAGGCATGTTTGACACGACCTGAATTTTTTTCCTCTTGCTCTTTTAAATCACGCAAGCCCTGACGAATCGCAGCAATGTCTTCTTCAATCAAGTCGATTTGACTTTCGATACTGTCAATAGCACTTTTTGCTCGCACAAAGCGGAATGAGTTGTTAAAGGCTTCGGCTTCAAAAATATGATTTTCAATGTCTGCAAATGAATTCAGAGACAAATCAACCCACTTTTGATTCCACTCACGGAAAGATACCTGACTTTGTCCAATCAAATGAAGACTCTTCACCGCTTCGACCTCATCATTGACAGGTAGGTTAAATAAATCCTCTTTTCGATCTTCTAACGCAATCAATAAGTTATCATTGCGTTTACGAGCAATCAGACAGGCAATATAAGCAATGATTAAGATAACAACAATCGCAACGATTAAAATGATTGTTCCTCTAGACATGTAAATCTCCTTAGATAATAATTTGTACTGGAAAATATCGCTTTATTATACCATACTTTTCAGCGATATGCACTCGTTTTTTAGAAAATTATACGTCAAGTGTGGAATATACCGCATTTTCTTCGATAAATTCGCGACGTGGTTCTACCTTATCTCCCATTAACATGTCAAAAATCTTATCTGCCTCTGCTGCATCATCAACTGATACACGTGCCATTAAACGATTTTCGGGATTCATCGTCGTTTCCCACAGCTGATGATCATCCATTTCCCCAAGTCCTTTATAGCGCTGAATTGTTGGTTTCGAACGTCCTTGACTGTATCGCTCCAAGGCTTCTTGCAATTCTTGCTCCTGATTGACACCAGGCTGAATATACTCTTTCACCTCGCTTCCGACCTTGACCCCATAAATCGGTGGCTGCGCAATATAGACATAGCCCGCTTCGACAATTGGGCGCATATAGCGGTAAAAGAGAGTCAAAAGAAGGGTACGAATGTGGGCACCATCGACATCGGCATCTGTCATGATGACGAGCTTTTGGTAGCGTGCCTTGGTCACATCAAAGTCCGCTCCAAATCCAGTTCCCATAGCGGTAAACAGACTGCGAATCTCTTCGTTGGCCAAAATTTTATCCATACTGGCTTTTTCAACGTTGAGGATTTTTCCACGAATTGGCAAAATTGCTTGAAATTCGCGGTTACGTCCTGATTTTGCTGAACCTCCCGCTGAATCCCCCTCTACAATAAAGAGTTCTGTTTGAGCTGGATCATTTGAGGAGCAGTCTGCCAATTTGCCTGGAAGGTTTGAAATCTCTAATCCTGATTTTTTGCGTGTTACTTCGCGGGCTCGTTTAGCAGCAATCCGAGCCTTACTTGCTAAAATTCCTTTTTCAACGATGCGACGAGCAATCTGCGGATTCTCCAGCAGAAATTCTGAAAAGGCTTCCGAAAAGAGGCGGTTGGTAATTTTCACTACCTCGCTGTTTCCCAGCTTGGTCTTGGTTTGTCCCTCAAATTGTGGGCCAGGGTGCTTGACGGAAATAACAGCTGTCAACCCTTCTCGGACATCCTCACCCGTTAAGTTGTCCTCATTTTCCTTGAGAATTTTATTTTTCTTAGCATAGTCATTAATGACACGGGTCAAGGCTGTGCGGAAACCTTGCTCATGCGTTCCACCTTCATGGGTGTGGATATTATTAGCAAAGCTGATTACATTTTCATGATAGCTTGTCGTGTATTGCATCGCCACTTCGACTGTAATATCATCCATTTCGCCATCCGTGTAAATCGGTGTCTCAAAGATGACATCCTTGTTTTCATTGAGGTATTCGACATAGGAAGCGATACCGCCCTCATAGTGGTATTCCTTGCTTTGCTCCAGCCCTTCTCGCTTGTCGATGATCGATAGACGTAAGCCACGATTGAGAAAGGCCAACTCTTGCACACGCTTATTCAATTTTGCAAAGTCAAATTCTGTCGTTTCTGTGAAAATTTCAGGGTCTGGCGTGAAATGAACCGTTGTACCTGATTGGTCTGTTTCGCCAATCACTTCTAGATCTGCTACGACTTCCCCACGACGGTATTCTTGGTAATAAACTTGACCATTTTTGTACACACGGACATCTAACTGAGTAGACAAGGCATTTACGACCGAAGAGCCAACACCGTGCAAACCTCCTGAAACCTTGTAGCCCCCACCGCCGAATTTTCCTCCAGCATGGAGCACGGTAAAGACCGTTTCAACCGCTGGACGTCCAGTTTTTTCCTGAATATCAACAGGAATCCCACGTCCATTGTCGACAACGGTAATGGAATTATCTTTTTCAATATAAAGCTCAATATGGGTCGCAAAACCAGCCAGTGCCTCGTCAATAGAGTTATCAACAATTTCCCACACCAAGTGATGCAAGCCCTCTTTTGAGGTTGAGCCAATATACATCCCTGGACGCAGGCGAACCGCTTCTAGCCCTTCCAATACCTGAATCTGACTGGCATCGTATTCTTGCGCCTTTTCCTTTATTTTGTTTATTTCTTCTGTCATTTTTCTTCCTTCAACCTGCTCTTACGATTGCTTCTTGATTTCTCTTATTTCCAAGAAAGCCTTATAAAAACAGTTTTTTCATGATAAAACTAGCTAGACTAGTACTCCTTATTGTATCATATTTTCCGCCATTTTCCTAGAAAAAAAGGAGGATTCCAAGTCTGATTCCAGCGAAATCAGCTCGTTCCTCCTTTACTCTATCTAGCTACTCTCCCTCTATATAGGTGCCAAGGTTTAGCGCTCATAAACCATAGCTTGTGCTAGGCTATCCCCATCTCCACCAAGTACATCAACTAGTTGGTAGGCAAAAGCAAGGCTGGTACCTGCTCCTCGACTGGTAATGATCTTTTCATCAACGACCACGGTCTCTGCTACATGCTGACCAGAAGGGATTTCTGCTTCTTTACCTGGGTAACATGTGTACCGACGATCCGTCAGCAAGCCCGCTCTTTCTAAAACAATTGGCGCAGCGCATATGGCTGCAATCCATTTTCCGCTTGCTGCAGCAACTTGTAAAGCTGCAACCAAGCCATCATGGTCACGTAAATGAACAGACCCTGGCATTCCCCCTGGCAAAACGACCATATCATAGTCTGAAAATTCGCCTGAAAAGACCTTATCTGCTTGGACTTTGATCCCATGGGACCCTTCGACTTCTAAATCCGTCAATCCGACCATATCACACTCAATTGAGGCACGGCGCAAGACATCTACAGGTGTCAAGGCTTCTATTTCTTCAAAACCATTTGCTAATACAACTGCTACTTTTTTCATAAAAACACCTATCTTTCTACACGTTTTATTGTGATTTTCTTATATGTTCGCGACTTATTCCAACGCTGTTCGTTTGACAAGGTATATTGATAACTCATGGATAACATCAATCCAACACCGATAAGATTGGAAATGATGGATGAGCCACCTTGTGAAATAAACGGCAAAGGAATTCCTGTCAAGGGAAGAACTCCAATGGCTGCACCGATATTTTCAAAAACATGAAAGAGCAGCATCATAATGTAGCCTGTCGATACGTAGGTATAAAAGCGATTATTGCACTGCAAAGTAATCCGCAACATACGATAGATAAGCAATGTATAAAGACCAATCAAAGTGACTCCACCAATAAAGCCAAAATTCTCTCCAATCACCGTAAAAATCATATCACTTTCCCGAACAGGAACCAAGAGATTGGTCTTGTTAAAACCGATTCCTTTGAGACCACCGCTACCAATAGCAATTAAACTTTGTGCCTGTTGATAGGTTGTGGACTTAGCGTTTTTAAAAGGGTCTAACCATGCTGCGATACGATTGATTTTGTAGGTATCCATTCCTATGTTGTATAAAAAGGTTGTCCCACCAGGAGCGATAAACAAGAGTAAAAATCCACCTATCAAGATCACTGCTCCAACAAAGGTTGGCAAGAGAATTTTCCATGAAACTCCTGAAATCAGCACCATCCCACTGAAAATTGCTAGAAAAACCAAGGAAGTCCCTAAATCTTTTTGAAAGTAGAGAAGTCCAAGTACAGGAATCGTCCATAAAACGAGATAAGCAATCAGCTGAAAATCTTTTTGAAGGTTTCTTATTGGGTGTTTTTTCTGAAAGCTGACAATGGTACGGGCCGTCATGATGATGTAGGAAATTTTCATAAATTCAGAGGGCTGAAAGAGGGTCACACCACGAATAGTTACCCAGTTTTTCGCCCCTGTTGAAGCTACTAGCTCCGGACTGTAAAACACGATTGGAAGCACCATCAATCCTAAACCGAGCAAATACAATAAAGGAGTCATCTGCCATAAAAATTTCGTACTGAAGAACATCACCAAAAACGCAAAAGCAATTCCCGTAAAAATCCATATCAGTTGCTGTCCAACAATTGTTGCCACATTATGCGGATAATCTTGGCTGACAGCTACATAGACCGCTATCAAACCAATTAACAATAAAAAAAAGACCGGCAAAATCAAAGCATAGTCAACCCTGCTCTCTATTGAATTCTTCCTATTCATTTTCATTCCTCATACTTTCAAATAGCTCACCATTCCAGTATAGCAGAAAAGAGAAAAATTTTGAACTAGGAAGATAGGACAAAGAAAATAATTTTACCAACAAAAATAACTAGTAACTACGCTTTTTGGGGTTTCTAAACCTAAAAAATAGCACAGCAGGCCTAGACTAGCTCACTTATTCCCCAACTCATGAAAAAACAGCCCACTGGGCTGAGAGCCGCTCTTTCATTTCTTGGCTCACGAAAAAACGGTCCACTGGACCGTTTTTTATTTGAGACCGTATTTTTTGTTGAAACGATCCACACGTCCATCTGCTTGCGTGAACTTTTGACGTCCTGTGTAGAATGGGTGTGAGTCTGATGAAATTTCCACACGAATCAACGGGTATGTTTCACCTTCAAATTCGATAGTTTCTTTAGAGTTCTTTGTAGAACCGCTAAGGAACTTGTAACCAGTAGTTGTGTCCATGAAGACAACAGTGCGATATTCTGGATGGATATCTTTTTTCATTTTAAAAATTCCTTTCTGCCATGGACTCTTTGTCGAGCCATAGATAATACCTGTATAGTCTATCATATTTTACAACACTTAGCAACTATTTTTTCTATTTTTTATTGAATAGAGGCACCCGAATCGGCATCCGTTTTAATCTTGCTTCCAAAATAGCCCTCAGATGCTCCAGAATCAGTATCCGTAGATGCATTGATCAGCATTTGCCCTAGAAGCGACAAATCAGTGATGTCATAATCTAATTCTTTCAAACTTAGTCTCCATTTGCCACTACTAGCTTATTGCGCAAACCTGGGGTGAGAAGCAGCTGATTTTTTTGAGTAATGAGAATTGCTTCAATCCCTTCTTGGTCTTTAACTGTTTGGTAGATTTCTTGGATGGGGCGTCCGAATAAACGGGTGGTCCAGATTTCTCCGTCAACTGATTGTTTGGAAACAATGGTCAGACTTGCGACATCACTTGTGACGGGATAACCTGTCTGACTATCAAAGATATGGTGGTAGGTTTTTCCTTCATAGGTAAAGGTTCGTTCGTAGATACCTGAGGTGACAACTGAGCCGTCTTCAATTTTTACAATAGCAATATTATTTCCTCTTGGAAGGTTTGGATGCTGAATACCGATATGCCACTGGCCATCTGGATTGTGGTTAGCCTGGCCAAATGTCAGGACATTGCCTCCCAGATTGATGAGGCCTCGTGATACGCCAATACGCTGCAAGTGCTCAACAATTCGATCTGCAATATAGCCTTTAGCAAGGGCACCTAGGTCAATGGCCATTCCTTCTTTTCGTAAATAGACGGACTGGGTTTCCTCATCTAATTCAATGTCTTGTGGATTGATTAAGGCTAATTTTTCATCAATCTCTGCTTGGCTAGGAACACGCGCATCTGAAAAGCCAATCCGCCAAGTTTGTACGAGAGGACCAATCGTAATATTTAAACGGCTATTGGAAGCGCAACTATGACGTTTTCCAAGTGCAATCAATTCAAATAAATCAGACGCAACAGGGACTGCTTGAACCCCTGCATTATAATTCACTTCCATAAGCTCAGATGTTAAATCGTTAGCCGAAAACCGATCTTTATACAGATATAAGAGCTCCTCTACTTGGTCTAAAATAGGCTCTGCCTCTTGGTGCCAAATTTTAATATCAATGACCGTTCCCATGAGACGAAGTTGTCGACTACTCGCTTGCATCGGCTGCTACCTGCTTTAATTCTTGGTAAATTTGCTCATTTTCTTCAGTAGAATATGAGTTGGCGCCACTGGCTAAAGGATGACCTCCTCCATGATGGCGCTTGGCAATTTCATTGATAGGGAGAAACTTACTGCGCAACCGCACCCGATAAGAACCGTCAGGTTGCTCAACAAAAATTCCCCAGCTTTTGACTATATTGACACGACCAGGCACTCCTACGATAAAAGAGGTATCTGCATCTCCAATACCAAATTCCTTGAGCAAGGTCTGGCTGAGAAGCACACGTGCTGCTCCATTTTCATCAATTTCTAAATGATCATAGACATAGCCAATTAACTTAGCAACACTATAATCAACTGATTCCATTTGCCGCGAAAGACCTGCAAAATCAAACTCATACTGACGAAGTTTTGCCACGATTTCAAATGTTTTTACCGAAGTTGTTGGATACAAAAAGCGCCCTGTATCCCCCACAATACCTGCATAGAGTAAATAGGCAATATCCGCATCTATTTCCAACCCCATATCAAAGGCAAACTGCGCAATCATTTCGCTACAAGAGCTAGCGCTGGTATTGACCCATGAAAGATCTCCGTAGACTTCATCGTTGGGGTGATGGTCCATCTTGATGAGAAAATCGCCCTGATTATAGCGTTTGTCATCAATACGAGCTTGATTGGCTGTGTCCGTCACAATAACCAATGCTCCTTGGTACTCCTCATCTGCTACTGTTTCCATTTGCGCCAACCAAGCAAGATTTGGCTCTGTGTAGCCGGTCACCTTGATTGTTTTTTCTGGAAAATTTTTCTGCAATAGACGCTGCAGGCCAACCTGACTACCTAGGGCATCTGGATCCGGCCGCATATGACGGTGAATGACAATGGTTTGGTACTCTCTTATTTTTTCTAAAATCTTTTCTAGCATTCTAAGCACTCCTTTTTTTCATTCTATCATAAAAGTAGCGCTTTTGAAAATTTGGAGAATATGGTATACTAAGGCTATCATCTATTTTGGGAGGAAACTATGGCACTGGCAAAAATTGTCTACGCTAGTATGACGGGCAATACCGAAGAAATTGCGGATATTGTCGCAAATAAATTGGAAGAACTCGGTCTGGAGGTACACAATGACGAGTGTACCACCGTTGAAACAGAAGAAATCTTGGATGCGGATATTATCATCGTGGCAACCTACACCTATTCATACGGTGCAGACGGTGAATTGCCTGATGAAATCGTTGATTTCTACACAGATTTAGCGGATTATGACCTGACAGGAAAAATCTATGGGGTCTGCGGATCTGGTGACACCTTCTATGAAGATTTCTGTAAGTCAGTAGACGATTTTGACCATATGCTCGCTTCACGTGGTGCAACCAAAGGAGCAGAAAATGTCAAGGTCGACTTAGCAGCTGAAGAAGACGATATCGTGAACCTCGAACGCTTCGCAACAGACCTCGTTGCAGCATTAGAGGCCTAATATATGTAAGTTAACCAAAAGGAAGCCTATTTTGTGGGCTTCCTTTTCTCTTTATTCTACATCGATAACTAAAGCTTGTTGCAAACCATAGATAGACTGCTTGCGATTGAGCAGATAGCTGATGATAACAGTAATGGTGAAAAATGGGAGATGATGAAAACCAAAGACCTCTCCACCAATCAATATAGGAGCAAGTAAGGTATTGGTCGCGCTGGCAAAGACACTAATATACCCTGCTGCTGCAACCAGTTCTACCGGAAGTCCAAAAAATGGAGCCAAAATAACACCAAGAGAGGCACCGACAGCAAACAAGGGTGTCACCTCTCCCCCTTGAAATCCAGCCGCTAGGGTTATAGTGGTAAAAAGCAGTTTCAGTAGAAAATCATAGGAATAGATTTGCTGGCTTGAAAAGCTCTGTTCAATCAAATTCGTCCCCAAACCTGCATAGCGTCCAAAATGAGCTAAACGAATGACTAGACTAAGCATTAGACCAATGATGGCAATTCTCCAATAGGGATTGGGCAAATAGTGAAGAGCCTGTTTTTTTAGATACTGCTGTAGAGAGATAAAAGCATTGCCAGTCAGACCAAAGAAAAGACCCAAGAGGATACATTTGACAAACACGGAAACGGTTAACTCTGGAGTGGTTACAATCACATGGGTAAATTTTTCCAAGCCTAAGTGATGAGAGAAGCTACTAGCAGTATAGACCGCAACAAGAGCTGGCAGTAAGGCATACAATTGAAGCTGGCCAATTGCAAGCACCTCTAAGGCAAAAAAGAGGGCTGCAAGCGGGGTTTGAAATAAGCCTGCAAAACCTGCTGCCATACCGGTCACTAGAATCACTTGTTCGTTCTTAGGAAAGGTAAAAAAGCGGTCAAATTGATGAGAAATAGCTGCACCAAGCTGGACTGCAACTCCTTCTCGCCCAGCACTCCCACCAAATAAATGGGTTAACCAAGTGGACAAGATGACAAGTGGAATGAGCGAAGATGGAATCTTTCTATCTTCACCATGAGCCACTTCAAAAACAAGCGCCATTCCTTTTTGTGCTTCCTTGCTAAAATGCTGGTAAAGAAAAACAATCGCAAGTCCAGCTAGTCCTAGAAAAGGCAAGAGACTGCTAAGATGGCTCGTCCGCCATTCTCCAATCCAGAGCAAAACACGACCAAAAAGGGTTGTTAAGCCACCTGTCATTAGACCGATGATTAGACCAAATACCGCTAAACGAATCGTCACACTATAGGGATGTTGATAACTTTCTTTTATGGGAATCATCGCTCCTCCTTCTTTTTAAAAATTTTACCAGAGGCTGAGACAAAAGTCTCTTACCTCGTTACGTTACATAGTTTGAGCAGTTTGACGCATATCAATAGTCAGGGGAGTGACGATTGATATCTGAGCTTGAAAATCAAAAAGCGAGGATTGTCTGGTTTGTAAAACGTTGATAAGTCAACACTCTAGTAGAAGAGGCTAGCGAACATTTCGCTAGCTCTATTTCCAACCTTTCACAATTCTTAATTGTAAGGAGCGAACTATGCTCGTTCTATTTCCAGCCTTCCACAATTCTCAATTGCAAGGGGCGAGCTGCGCTCGTTCTATTTCCAGCCTTCCACAATTCTCAATTGTGGAAGCTAGTCAACATGCGGGGGTGGGAGTAAGCGAATCCAGTGGATTAGTTTAGCCCGAACCTAAAAATAAAGGAGTGAGGATAATCGATTTCTGTCCCACTCCCAAAATGATGATTCAAACAGAATGGATTGTTCACCATTTTTAAGACCAGAAACTTGAAAAAGGCTATAGCAATAACTGTTTGACCTTACTGATTTCTGATTCATTCACGACTAAGAAAATGGTCGCACCTGCGTGGAGGACTGTGGTCCCAGATACCACTTCTGATTTCTGATGATGAATCTGAGTTGTCAGTAAAATATTTTTCGGTAAATCTAAATCCCGCACTCGTTTACCAGCTAGTTTGTCCGATACAATCAGTTCAATCAGCGTTGGCTCAATGATATTGGAAGGTGCAGTGACAGACATCTTGGCTAGCATGGCTTCGTAAATAGGCTCCCCTTTTAGCAAATCCATCACAATATAAGAGACGAGAGTAACCACACCAATAGCCATCAGTTGTTTCAAATCCCCTACCATCTCGGTCACTAAAATCATCGCAGTAAGCGGAGCCTTGGAAATCGCACCAAAATACCCTGCCATGCCCAATACGATAAATAAAGGAAGAGCCGTTTCCGAAACAAGATGAAGTTGCTCAAAAATTAGACCAAAAGTCATGCCCAATAGAGAACCCAAGGTTAACATGGGCAAAAAGATACCACCTGGTAAACCACTACTATAGGAAATCATGCTCCAAACAAACCGAATGAAAAAATAAAGACAGATTGTCGCTAAGATTTGATGCTCCTGAGCAAGTGAAATAATTAACCGATGCCCACCACCTAGTAGCTGTGGATAGAAATAACCAATCGGAATAATCAGCAAAATACCAATCATCCCATAAGCATAAGACGGTACCCGACATTTTTCTCCAAGAAAGTCATAGAAACGATGAAAGTTTAAAATCACTTTTTCATATCCAAAGCCCATTAGCCCTAAAAAGATTCCCAAAAGAAGAAAAATCCAGTATTGTTTTAAAGAGAGAAAAGGCAACGCTTGATTCATCGATAAAACAGGGGTTAAGCCAAAAATATTCAATGAAATAAAATTGGCAACAAGGCTTGCCACTAAGGCTGTTACCCACACCATACGTGAAAAATGGTGATAAATTTCTTCTACTACAAAAAGTAGACCAGCAATCGGTGCATTAAAGGCTGCTGAAAGTCCTGCTGCTGCACCACTAGCAATAAAGGCTCTCGTTTCTAATGGACTGGCTTTTAGGAATTTCGCTACACCTTTAGCTGACATTGCGCCTAACTGAATACTCGGTCCCTCACGCCCGAGCATAAATCCCATTGAAATAGCACATACGCCTGCCACAAATTTTTTCCAAAGTACACTCCACCAATCCGTACGCAGCAAGCCCTTTAATTCTCCCTCAATATGGGGAATCCCTGAGCCCTTAATATCTGGATCAGACTTGACTAATAGGCTAATCAGCCAAACTACCAGTAGACTGACTAGAGTAATCGGTACGAGACGAATCGGATTGGCTTGAGCAGCATGATACTGCGATAAAACCAGCTCAAAAAGTATCTCAATGGCCAGACGAAATAGGCTAACTACTATCCCTGAAACAATCCCAACCACTATGCCACGCCAGACAAACCCCATAATCGAGCTTGCCGAAAACCGAAACTCTCGATGATGATTTTCCATAATTTTTCTCCTATCCTTATCCTAAATGAATAGCTCCCTAAATGTACATCACGCATTCTGTTTAGTGGGCTTCAGGATTTCTTATCCCTATTCTACCAAATCTAAACCAATTTTTCGAGGGAAATGGGTTAATACACAAAATACTACCTCACCTAAGCGAGGACTAGTTCCAATTAAAGCAATAATAGATCGAATTGAGGGTCCTCCCCACAAATCACCCTTAAAATAAATTCTCATACAACGCACGACAGGTTAGGCTATACCGAAGAACTCTTTTAATATGCTCTTATCTTTCCCTTCGCTTATATTTTAGGCATCAGAAAACCCTTAAAAACAGTGATGTTCAAAGGGTTTTTGCTGTTTTTATATCTCCCCTGCAGGAATCGAACCTGCAACTAATTCTTAGGAGGAATTTGTTATATCCATTTAACTAAGGGAAGGTTCTTTTATTGTATCGTAGACAGGGAAAGATTGCAAGAAAAAAATGAAAAGCACCCTTGCGGGTGCCCATATCCGTAATAGATTGAAATTCCAATCGTTGATTAACGACGGATTTCTTTGATACGCGCTGCTTTACCTTGTAATGCACGTAGGTAGTACAATTTCGCACGACGTACTTTACCGTAGCGTACTACTTCAATTTTATCAACACGTGGAGTGTGGATTGGGAATGTACGTTCTACACCGATACCGCTTGAAATTTTGCGGACAGTATACATTTCTGAGATTCCTTGACCTTTACGAGAGATAACAACCCCCTCAAAGATCTGGATACGCTCGCGGCTTCCCTCAACAACCTTTGCGTGAACACGCACAGTGTCACCAGGACGGAATGCAGGGATATCAGTACGAAGTTGACCTTCTGTCAAACTTTGAATTAATGGATTCATGTTTTCTATTCTCCTATCTTGCCAATCATGAGAGCATGGTCTCAGCGGATTAACCGTTTTTTTGTGCGTCCATCACACACGCTCTCTATTATATACAAATATTGAGAACTTGTAAAGTAAAATATATGATTATTTTTTGAATGTAAAATCTCAGAGTAAATTCTAGGTGTGGTAAAAACCAAAAGTTAGACTGAGACAGAAAAATAAGGTAGAACTTACTTTGGGACAAGTAGGTAATCTATCATGAAACACAAACACTTAACTCTCTCAGATCGTACCGATAGTCCAATCTGACATGAATTTCCACTAGTTTTTAGCGTTTTTTCAGACTAAATGCCACTTTAAGGAGCAATGGAAGTTAGTTCGGGGATTTAGCACTATCAGCCGAACGTGATGATGTCCCATCCGTTAAACGAGAAAGATAAAAGAACAGGACAAAATCAAAAAAATGTTCAATATTGAAAGCCGTATTGATGGAAAAATAGAGCCTGTGATGACTGAATTGTTCCCTTAACTGGACAATTACGAGTGAATTTTATAACAGATATCGAACCTGATAAAAAAGAGCTTCCAAGAATAATGATATTTGTGCTTGTTCGTTTGATCAACATCAACCACTTTTATACATTCTTCCTCTTCCGCTCTAGTTCAAATTTTTATCTATCTAGAATAAGGCGCAGGAATCACAAGGTAAAACCTGCATAATTTTTTGCAACCTCAATAACACGATACACATCTAAGTTTTGCTGGAAATGCATTTCATGATTACGAATGTAATCCAGTACATCTCGCCATTTTCTTTGTGCTTCTTGGAGATTTCCAGAAGCTAGCAAAGCTAACGCAGTACTCATCTTTACGATGTATTCTCTATGATAGGCTAATTGCCGCCATTCATGCCGTTGTATTCCACAATTCTCTACAATATTTTTTTCGATAACAGGCAACATATTATCTGCGAGATTGCGCGATACAGCATACTCTACTCCCAAGATAGCATTCTGACGTTCCCCAATAGCATTAAAATGATCACACGATGAATACCGTGACAACGTTTCCAAATACGAAACAGCCTCAGGCCAATTTTTTCCATAAAGTGCTGAGAAGTAGTGTGTCTTTAAGTCTTCGTATACTTGTTCTTTATTCCATAACATTTGTCCCATCACATAATTCGGGAAATTATGCGGGAATCCTGCACGTAATTCTTGGCAACTGATATAGCCGTTTAACTGTAACTGCTCTAAAAACTGTACATCCCGATAAATCGTTTTACTAATCTTCATGTATCCAAAATCACCATAGTGCGCTCGACCTAATGGATAGTCATAGACAAAACTATCTCCTTGGAACATCTTTTTCCAGCTAAATAAATATGACAGATTTTCCTCCAAGGAATTTGGAAGAACCATTTTGTTTCTAATATAAGATTTTGCTTGCGGGATTCCTCCTTCATAATTGACATCTGCGTAACTCTTTTCGAATGTACGTGTAATCGGAGCAAACATCATGGTAAATCGATTTGGATTTTTTAAGATTTCATACTTCGGAGCAAATAGCAACTCATGATATAGTAAGAAACAGATCTTCGTTTCCAAATTTTCAGCTTCTAAGGCAACATCTAATTCGTTTAAAATCCGAATATATTGATCAGCTGGAATATCTTTCTGACAGTCCTCACATTCACAAATATTATTGCGAGCATCAGACAACCATACATGTAAATAATCGACATCAGGTCGCTCCTTAGCATAAGAAACGATTAACTCTACCATCTTTTGACTTACTTCCGAATTCGAAAAACAGAGACTTGTTAAAATCGGTGCAGTATTATATAGCTCTCGCTTACCGTCTAATTGAGCTACCAAATGCTCTTTTTCCTTTGGTAATGTCAATCCTGATTCCCAACCATATTTTGAGGAATATCCTAAAACTTCACCAGTCCACCCATGACCAACTCGATGATGACGTAAGCCACGTTTAGCTAGTTCCTTATCAAGACGGTCACTCATTTTTTGAGCAATTTCTTGATTGAATGGCTCTTTTTCTTGATAAGGATTAAACTCATGCTCATACCATCTCTTCAAAAAAGAGTACGGATTCTCAAACTGAATAAAAAAGCTATTCATGCGAATCTTTGGCAACCAATCAATGAAATCTGAGACATTCTCATACGAGTCTGCACCCTCTATACAAACTCCTCTGTGCTTATAACTCGCTACCTCATCAACAGAAATAACTTTTGCTTCCCACACCGCTCCATCCAAAGTTGGAACAACTTCATTCTGTCGACCAGGCCGAGTAAATACCACACCAAATTCATTTAACAGACGATAAACACCTATCAATAGTGCAATATCTGAATTACCAACAATTGTTCCCTGCCCATTGGCTAATCGAATAGAAATACAATCTGTTTCTTTATTATCTGGTATTACAGATAAAACAAGATCAGCTTGTACATTGTCAATTTCCACTACTTTCTTTGCAAATAATTTGAAAAGGTAAGTAGTTAATTCTGAGATAGCAAAGTTACTTGTAACCGTTTTATTATCTGTATATATGGTGATATCCATTATAAGACCTCCTTATTTTTCTTCCAGTATTTCACGTTCTAAATTTTGCGCATCTGCAACTTTAAAAAATGGATAATAGATGAGGAATGAAATTGCTACTAGTACCAATTGTAGCACTGCACCTTTCCAGCTACCTCCTGTAGCTAAGAAACCACCAATAATTGGAGGCATCGTCCAAGGAAGAACAACCCCAGTTGTCATTGGGACTAAACCACTTGCCATAGCCAAATAAGTCACTATCGCATTAGTGGCAGGTGTCAAAACAAATGGAATCAGCATAATCGGATTCAAAACAGTAGGAAAACTAAACAGAATAGCCGTATTGATATTAAAAATTGCTGGAATAAATGATATCCTTCCTAATGTTTTGTAAGTTCTACTCTTGCTAAAAAGAATAAGGCAAAGTGCAAGTCCAATCGTCGCACCTCCTCCTCCAATAAAGACAAACAAATCTTTAAACGGCAACGTAATAATATGAGGAAGGGCATCTCCTGCTGAAAATGCAGTCTGATTTTCATTCGTAAACGCAAGCCAAACTGGATCTACAAAGGCATTTAAGACTTGTCCACCATTTACACCACAGAACCAGAAAAGAGAATTTACAAGGACTACAATAATCATCCCTGGTAACGTTCCAGCAATAAGGCCTAGAGGTTTACCAAAAACAAGCCCCAAAACTGTTCCAAGCCCTCCACTAATTCCAGCTGCTTCAAGACCTTTTAGGACACACGCCCAAACCGCAAAAATTGTGATACCTGGAAGAAGGGCTGAAAAAGATTTGCTTACAGCTTCTGGTACGTTCTTAGGCATTCTAATAATGATGTTTCGCTGAATAAAGAACCGATAAATTTCAGCAGTAACAAGACTAACTGCAATAGCCACAAATAATGCACTTGCGTTTAAATTCCCAAAACCAATCGCACCTCCGAATGTTTGAGCTACTTTCTCCCCGGCCTCATTGAATACTTGAGCTGAAAAACGCGGAGTCATAATGATAAAGCTGGAAATAGCTAATACTCCCGCAGAAGGTCCATCCGTATCATAAGAGCTCGATAACTTATAGGCAATACCAAAACACGCAACTAAACTGATAATAGCCATCGTACTTTGATTTAAGGTTGTCAATACCCCCATCAACCCAACATTCATCAGCCAGTTCTTAAAACCTTCGCTTGGCCAATTCGTCAACAACAGGAACACCGAACCAATTAGAACAAGTGGCATGGCAACCATAAACCCTTCTCTAACCGCTTTCAAATGGCGCTGGTTCCCTATTTTTTCTCCTAAGGGAGCCAGTCTGTGTTCAAGAAAATGAATAAATCCATTCATTTTTCTATCCTCCTTGTTTTATTTTTTATTTCAACTTAATTATACAAAGAAAGCGTTTTCTTGTCAATCTTTTTTTAAAAAAATAAATTAAAATATTTTGTTTTATTCTATGATATAATATAATAAATACAAAAGGAACTGCACAAACAATGAGTAATTCAATATATAATTCAGACGCTAACACTCAGAACACCTCTAAAATAGTAGAGTTTATTTACAGAAATCAAGACGTATCTCGGATTAAGCTTGCACATGCGTTAAATATAAAACCAGCTACTGTTACAAACATCATTGCTTCTCTGATAAAAGAACAACTCGTATTTGAAACTGGCGATCAAATCAGAGAATTAAAAGGTTCTGGTAGAAGCCGTAAACTCCTCAGTATTAATCCTCAGTATGCTTTTTTTATTGGCATCGAGTTTAATATGACTGGTATTATGATAGCCGCAACCAATTCGATTGGAAACTGCCTCTATCAAAACTCTATCAAAACTTCTGAATATTCTACTAATCAAATCAATCACGTCATTATTCGTCTTATTCAAGGCTGTATCAATCATTTAGGATCTCAAACTTGTTCCGGTATCGGCATAGCTATTCCAGGACATTTTGACTCCCTTCATCAAACTGTTATTTCTAATAATAAAATTTGGGAACATTTTAATTTAAATGAAATAAAAAATGTATTTTCTATACCTATTTTCATTCAAAACAATATCGAATGTATGGCACTAGAAGAATACCTCTTTGATCCACATAATTCACCTGATAAATTTTTATTTATACATGTGGGACCTGGTTTATTCTGCTCTTTTTTTGACTCACTACATATCACACTTCCTAAAGGGAACTATATTGGTGAGATCGGACATACTGTTGTAGACAGGACCGGCTCCTTTTGTGAATGCGGTAAAAGAGGTTGTTTACAAACTTATATCTCTGATAGTTGGTTAATCGAAACCGCCAAGTATTTATATGAACATTCAAGTAATACCGTACTACGGAATTTAGTATCTTCTACTGAAGAAATCACCTTAGATACCGTCATTGCAGCATATACACTAGGAGATAGCTTTATCATTGATAAAATCGAAATTGGGCTATCACTCCTGGCCATTTCAATTGCAAATACACTTATTATCTATGACTCTCAAAAAATTTTTATCAATAGCCAACTTCTAAATCATCTCGATTTCAAAGAAAAATTAATCAAGCATATCCATGAGCAATTCGAATTTATCTCAACAGATGATCAATTAAATATTGAAGTTTTAGCATTTGATTTATACAGAGGAGCACAAGCAGCCTGTGCTCTGGCTGCCTACCATACCATCATCAGAACATAAATAAAAAAGACGCAGGAAGACGAACCCAAATTATTCAAAAAGAACTCTTCTTCCCCCTAAAGTTGATGAAGCCCTGAAACAGTCAGCGCAATTGATACTCAATGAAAATCAAAGTTAGCGACTTTCTTAGATGTTCCCTACCTCTTTTTTATCACTATCCTTTTCATTTACTGAAAAGCATCATGTTTGACTTACTCCGTACTTAGCCTACTTCATTTCATAGCAAAATTAAATAGTTATACATGTGATAGCTATTTTTGAAATTAATTGATCATGAAAATGAATAATCTAATACAGAAATTAAAATAAAAGGCAAAAACCGAATGATTAATGCTTAATCTCTTTTGAGATAGCATCATCATTCGGTTTTTATCAAAAAACTGTTTCAGTAGACTCCGGGTTGAGCGGTCAATCATCAAGCTTAAAAAGTAGCAACAACTTGCTGCTTTATTCTGTTTTTACTAGTTTTAATAATAGAGGAGTTTGTGGGTGAGAGCAAACGAATCCAGTGGATTCGTTTAACCAAACCTATAAAGAAAGGAGTGAAGTTAATCGATTTCTTCGAAATCACGATTGAGTCTCACTCCTTTCTTTCGCTTTTCTACTACTAACAACTTTTATCAGCTACACGCCATATCTTTACAACTGGTTGCCAACTTCTGCCAAGAGTTTTCCAATTGCAGAAGCATCACTTCCTCCTGCCATAGCCATGTCTGGTTTACCACCACCGCGACCAGCGACGATTGGAGCGAGTTCTTTTATTAGATTGCCTGCATGGACATCCTTGGTCTTGCTTGCGACAAGAACATTGACTTTTTCACTGATAGCAGCCACAAGCACCAAGACATCTGAATAATCTTTTTGTTTCCAGTTGTCAGCAAAAGTACGTAGTGCTCCTGCATCTGACACTTCGATTTGGCTAGCAATATAGCGCAGACCATTTGCTTCTTTGACATCTTTGAAAATATCACCAGCCGCAGCTGCTGCTGCTTTTTCTTTCAAAGCTGTATTCTCTTTTTGCAATTCACGCAACTGTTCTTGCAGGCTTGCGACCTTGTTTGGTACTTCTTTGATTTGTGGTGCTTTAATGGTTGTAGCCACTGCTTTAAGCAATTCTTCCTCTTCACGGTAGGCAAGGAAGGCTTCACGGCTGGTTACTGCGATGATACGACGAGTTCCAGAACCGATTCCTTCTTCTTTGACAATTTTGAAGAGGCCGATTTCAGCAGTATTTGCCACATGTGTACCACCACACAACTCAATCGAATAGTCGCCAATCGTTACAACGCGGACTTCTTTGCCATACTTTTCACCAAAGAGAGCCATTGCCCCCATTTCTTTCGCCGTGTCAATGTCTGTCTCGACTGTCACGACTGGAAGGGCTGCCCAGATTTGGGCGTTGACTTCTTCTTCGATACGACGGAGTTCTTCAGCTGTTACGGCTTCAAAGTGGGTAAAGTCAAAGCGTAAGAATTCTTGCTCGTTGAGAGAACCCGCCTGCGTTGCATGCTCACCGATGACATGGTGAAGAGCTGCATGTAACAAGTGAGTCGCTGTATGGTTTTTCATGATGCGGTGGCGACGAAGTGTATCAATGGCAAGAGTATACGTTGCACCTGTATGCAATTCTCCAACCACTTCTACTGTATGAAGTGGTTGACCATTTGGAGCCTTCTGGACATCTGTCACACGAGCAACTAATTGGCCTGTTTCATCAAAAATCGATCCATGATCTGCAACCTGTCCCCCCATCTCTGCGTAGAAAGGTGTTTGATTGAAGACAAGTAGGGCTTCGCCACTTGCTAGGCTATCTACACGCGCATTGTCTGCAATCATGACCACTAGGCTTGCGGTCAATTCGTCTGCACCATAAACAAAGGTAGACTCTTCGGTAATGCCTGCAAGGGTTTCATTTTGCATGCCCATTGAACCACCTTTGACAACTGACGCACGCGCACGCTCTTGTTGCTCTTTCATGGCTGCTTTAAAGCCTTCATGGTCAATGGCAAATCCTTGGTCTTCTGCCAATTCTTCGGTCAATTCAACTGGGAAACCATAGGTGTCATACAGTTTGAAAATATCTTTTCCTTCGAGGGTTGATTTTCCAGCTTCTTTCAACTCAGCTAACAATTCATCCAAGTGGATTGAACCCGCATCAATGGTCCGTGCAAAGGTTTCTTCTTCTCGTTTAACGATTTTTTCGATAAATTCATGCTTTTCAAGCACTTCTGGATAGTAACTTTCCATAATATGGCCAACTGTCACAACTAATTGGTACAAGAAGGATTCATTAATGCCCAAGCGACGACCATGCATAACCGCACGGCGGAGCAAACGGCGAAGGACATAGCCACGTCCCTCATTTCCAGGAAGAGCACCGTCACCAATCGCAAAGGAAAGGGCACGAATATGGTCTGCAATGACCTTAAAGCTCATGTTATCCCCGTCTGGATCATACGTTTTACCTGATAGCTTTTCTACCTCACGAATAATCGGCATGAAGAGATCTGTTTCAAAGTTGGTCTTAGCCCCTTGAAAAATCGCAGCCAATCGCTCTAAACCAGCACCCGTATCAATGTTTTTATTTGGCAATTCCTTGTACTCAGAGCGCGGTATTTCTGGATCTGCGTTGAATTGAGAGAGAACGATATTCCAAATCTCGATGTAGCGGTCATTTTCAATATCTTCTTCTAAGAGACGAATGCCGATATTTTCTGGGTCAAAAGCTTCTCCACGGTCAAAGAAAATTTCTGTATCTGGTCCAGAAGGTCCTGCACCGATTTCCCAGAAATTATCTTCAAGTGGAATCAAGTGACTTGGGTCAACCCCCAGAGCAAGCCAACGGTTGTAAGAATCGGTATCGTCTGGGTAGTAGGTCATGTAGAGCTTTTCTTTTGGAAAACCAAACCACTCTGGGCTGGTCAACAGTTCAAAGCCCCACTCAATTGCTTCATCGCGGAAATAATCTCCGATAGAGAAGTTCCCAAGCATTTCAAACATGGTGTGGTGACGAGCTGTCTTTCCGACATTTTCAATATCGTTGGTCCGAATGGACTTTTGAGCATTGGTAATCCGTGGATTTTCAGGAATTACTGATCCGTCGAAATATTTTTTTAGGGTTGCTACCCCAGAGTTAATCCACAAGAGAGTTGGATCGTTGACTGGGACAAGATTAGCAGATGGTTCTACTGAATGCCCCTTTGACTTCCAGAAGTCCAACCACATTTGACGAATTTGTGCACTAGATAATTGTTTCATTTTTCCTATTTCCTTTCCTTTACGTTGCGGCAGCTGCTGAGGCACTCCGCATCTCCTTCACATAATCAATTGCAATCACAAGGGCAATTGTGACATCTGCATACGCATCTTCATAGACTGTAACTTGGTAGGTCGAAGTCATCCGAAACCATTCTTGGTCGATTTTCGCAACCACAGTACCATTATGGATTAAGTCAAACTTCATATCCCAGAAATCACCAATCACCTCGAGGCCTAAATTCTCAATCTCGTACCGAGGCTTGAACCAAGAGAATTTCTTCTGAATGGTGAATGGGGCTTGTCCTAAGACCTTAACCTCGAAGCGAGAGAAGAACCCGGAGAATTTCCTCTGAATAGTGCTAACAAGCTGTCCATTAGCACTGCGAATCTCAAAGTTTTTAAACCATTTGAGCAGACTGCCTTCGACTTGGTAACAGAGTTGACCACGGTCATCTTTGATATCAAATTTGCCACCCCAGGACCAAAAACGTTGCTTAATCTGAAATTGTTTCATCCTAGACCTCCAAAAGAAAAGACAAGAACACTAACGAAGGGCGAAAAACCGCGGTACCACCTTCATTCAATGAACTTGTCATTCTCATTTTTTATGCAATTGTCATGACTAAGTAGCAAGATAGTCTACCTTATATGGCTCGCACCGACCGCCAATTCTCTGAAATAAGGAGGATAGACTATCTATTCTTAATCTTATTTATCTTTTTCTGAACTTGATTCTTTTGTTTCAGAACTGCTTGAAGCTTCTGTGCTTGATGATTCTTTACTTGAACCATCTCCTGTAGTGATATATTGTGATAAGATGCCTTGGAAGGCTTGATCTTTCACCTTTACATTAGCTGTTTTAAAGGCATCTGCAATTACCTGCTTCACATAAGTGGCATCACTTTGCTTAGACTTAATAAACGCCTCTTTCAAAATATCTTTGTATTCTTTCCAATCCGCAGCTTTTTCTGACTTACTGTTTAATTTTACAACATAGTAGCTGGTTTTATAATTCGATAAATTGACACTTTTCACAACAGAAGCTCCAACTTGCCCATTGTTCAAGGCAAACACAGCCGTCTTCACTTCATTTGGTACCGTCGTAGACGTTGAGTCAAACTTAATGGTTCCTCCTTCACCTTTTGTTGCTGCATCTGTCGAATTATCTTTCGCAAGTTGGGCAAAATCAGCACCTTCTGCTTGTGCTTGACCTAACACTTCATTTGCTTTTGCTTCATTATCTAATTTGATAATTTGTGCCGTTACTTCTGGAGTATAGGATTCGTAAGCTTTTTGATACTCTTCATCTGTCAGTTCTTTTTCTGCCTTTTCTTTCACAGCAAATTCAACTAACTTATTGGCACGAATTTGTTTTTTATAAGTTTCTTGTGTCAATCCTGCTGAAGCTAAGGCTCCTGCAAATGATTCCCCGTAGCTCTTTGCCATTTTTTCGTAGGCCTCATCTACTTCTTTTGCAGAAACTTCTTTGCCGTACTGCTCTTCAAAGACATCGCCAATCACCATTGACAATAAGGTCTGCTGCGCTTGTTGATTTGTTTTCACACGTTCATAAAATTCTGAAACGCTGATTGTATTACCTTTCATGGTAACGATATCCTTGTCAGATGTATTCGAACAAGCTGCAAGGGTTACTGCTGCAAACAAGGTCACAGCTCCTGCGAGAATTTTTTTAGTCTTCATTCCGAATTGCTTCTCCTTTTTTATTAACTGTACCATTATACCACAAATGCTTAAAAAATACTTAATTTTCTTCTGTAGGAAGGACTACATCTTCTACGTTTTTCCTAAGCATAAGCAAACCGTCACTCATGGACACTAAACTTGCTGTCAAATCAGGGTTGTCTAAGGTGGCATCAAATAGTCGCTGCAAGCCTCGATAAATCGTCCGCTGACCACGCCGAACTTCCATAATATCGCGCGCTACGTCGCCACCTTGAAAAATATCGTCTAAAATAATCAAGCCTCCAACTTTCACTTTTTTCAAGACTTCTGGTAAAAAGACAATGTACTTCGACTTAGCAGAATCCATAAAGACAAAATCATAGCTATTATCTGCCAAGGTCGGCAACACATCCATCGCTTCACCTTCGACTAGTTGAATCTGATTTCGCTTGTCATATTTGGTAAAATTTTCCTTAGCAAAGCCAATCATCTCTTCATTGCGATCAATAGTCGTAATCTTGGAAGTTGGACTATTTTCTGCCATTAATAAAGCAGAATATCCAATCGCTGTTCCAATTTCTAAGATAGCAGCAGGCTGCAACAATTGCATGAGTAGGCGAAAATAAGCTGTTGTCTCGTGAGGAATAATCGGAATATTCTCCTTGCGTGCAAAGTCTTCCAGTTCTTTCAAAAATCCTGTATTTTGCGCCTGACGTGCCCGCATCATTTCCACAATTTCTTCCTTTACTACTGGACGGCGCATGTTGTGGTTTGCGTTTTTACTGTATGATTCTACCATTTTTTCAGTATAACATAAGGGATTTTTGCGGTCAACTGATAGTCTTTGGAAATCACGACAGACGCATGAAGAAAATCATTCGTTGAAAAAGTTGTGAAAACAGCAAAACGCCTACTTTGATAACCTTATTTCAAAAAAAATCGAATGATTTTCGAGAAATTCTCTAGTTTTCCATTCTTTAATACTACATGAAAGTTTCGCTTTCGGCAATTACGGGTCTTGGCTTTCAACATTTCAGAATAATAAATCATATTTTAGAAATAATTTGGAAAAATTTTCTTCATGCGTTTGGCATGTTTGGAAATCAAGTTCTATCGCTCACCGTAGAAAAAGGCTGAGAAAAACTTCTCAACCTCACTATTTTTTACAAATGAACACCTTTTTCAACTAGAGCTTCTAGCTCTGTCAAACGGGCTTCAAAGACCTTGAAGGCATCGTTCAGGTAGTCTTCTTTTGTCATGTCAACGCCTGCTTTTTTGATGACATTTAATGGATAATCTGAACTTCCTGCCTTGAGGTAAGCCAGATAATGTTCCTTGTCTTCTGGACTCCCATGTACAATCTTATGAGAAAGGGCAGAAGCTGCTGCAAAACCTGTCGCATATTGGTACACGTAGAAATTATAGTAAAAATGCGGAATGCGAGCCCATTCAAATTGAATTTGTGGGTTTTCCTCAGCAGATAAACCATAGTATTTCTCGTTGATTTCACTATATAAATTATTCAAAAATTCAGCTGTCAACACTTGACTTTCTTGATCAGCTTTGTAGATTGCCTGCTCAAACTCAGCAAATTGTGTCTGACGGAATACTGTACCACGGAAGCCATCCAAATAATGATTGAGAATAGCAAAGCGTGTCTTATCATCTTCAACTTCTGACAATAGTTTTTCTGTCAGAATATTTTCGTTGGTCGTAGAAGCAATTTCTGCCAAGAAAATAGAATAATGGCCATACACATACGGCTGATTCTTACGTGTAAACATGGAATGAAGTGAATGCCCTGTTTCATGGATGAGAGTATAGAGATTATCGAGCGTATCTTGCCAGTTCAAGAGCATGAAAGCATTGGTATCATAAGCTCCTCCAGAGTAAGCTCCTGAGCGTTTTCCTTCATTTTCATGGACATCAATCCAACGATTTTCAAAGGCTTCCTTAACTTGGGCACTGTATTCATCACCAAAAATTGTTAAGGTATCTGCAGCCTTAGCTAAAGCATCTTCATAGGTGAATTTGTAATCAACATCTGAAAGCGGTGTGTACATATCGTACATTTTCAAATCGTCAATTCCCAATAATTTCTTCCGCAAATTGATATAACGATGCAAGAGTGGCAGATGTTTATTGACCGCCTCTACCAAAGTATCGTAAACAGACTCTGGAATAAAGTTAGCAGACAAGGCTGCATGGCGAGCGCTGTCATACTTCCGCAAGCGAGCCTTTAAATTATTGACTTTAACATTGGCTTGCAAGGTCTTCGCATAGGTGTGTTGGAATTGCTCATACGTGCTATACAGACCTTCATAGGCTTCTTGACGAACGGCACGGTTGCTTGATTCCATAAACGAAATGTAACTACCATGCGAAAGCGGTACAAGTTCACCTTCTTCGTTGGTAACCTCTGGGAAACGAATGCTAGCATTATCAAGAACAGAAAAGGTTTCTGACGGTGCATCGAACACTTCACTTGTTGCAGCTAATACTTCTTCTACTTCTTGAGATAGGACGTGTTTCTTGCCTGCTAATAGTTTCTCAAATTGGTGGCTGTACTGTTGCAAAGCTGGTTCTTCTTCCATGAAAGCCGCCAGTTGCTCTTCTGTCGCTTCTAAGAATTCTGGTTCATAGAAGGCAAAAGCTTGTGAAAGGGCTGAATAGAGTCCTAAAGCCTTCGCTTGAAATTCTTGGTATTTTCCTTCACGTGTATCTTGGTCATTTTTCATTGAAGCATAGACATAAAGTGTTTCCATACGGCGCATGAGCTCTAATTGCGTCTCACTAATTTCTAGTAAACTCTTTGCTGAATCAAGCAAGTGGCCAGCAAATCCTGCTGTCTTTTCTACATCAGCTTGTAGGGCAGCCAGCTCGCCTTCCCATGCTTCATCCGTTGGAAAAATGGTGGTCAAGTCCCACTGGTATTTTTCTTCAATTTCACTACGTTGTTTTGTCATAATTGATTTACCTCCGTACAGACTATTTTACCATAACAAAAGGAGTTCTTCTAACGTTAGCTCTACTGTCCGAGTTTTTTCCTTGACTTTATCTGATAAAATGCTGGTGAGTAGAGATACTGCTCTGTCTTGCAGTCCAATTGCTGATAATATTCCCAAAAATGAGCATAATAAGCAGACAAATCTTGCTCAATCTGAGCAAATCCAATTGTCGATTCTGGCAAACGAATCTGAGGGTAAAAATCATCTAATGTTTGAGTAAGAAGATTGCCACCTTCCTGGTAGAGTTGGGCTTGAATGCCCATCCATTTTGGAGATTGGTGATACAACTGACGTGCTAAATATTCACGTATCTGCCTATCTAGCCTGCCTTTTAGTACGGCTACTTTTTTCCCTTGGTACGGAAAACGCAGTATCGTTAGCAGATTTCCAACCCCTAAGGGAAATTCCTGCGTCAAGCACTGCACTTGCCCGTGCAAATCCTCATGAATAAGGTAACGCAAACGTATTTTTTCACGCTCTCTATCCAATTCCCAAAGAAAAAATCCTAAGCGATGACTAAAATAAAGAAATTGCCTCTGCAGATTCGTCAACCGCTTTTTCAGCCATAAGTCCTTGCCCAATAGCCAAACAACGCGGTAACCTGCCTGCTGATAAGAATAGGTCCGCTCTTGTAACCGCCTTATCGGCAAACTCGAACATTGGATTTCAAGAACCAGCTTATCATTAATAAAAACATCTGCAATTTGCTCAATCTCTGGCAATCGTTTTTCGAGTTCTGCCTGACTATCTTGCAAAGCCCATTGATACAAACTTGTCTTCAACTGAAGATGTTGTTCCGATTCATTTTCTGAGAAATAATGGCAATTTTTCAGTGATATATGAGCAAAATGGGGGCGCATAACTTCCCCTTTGCGTAAGCGTACAGGTCCACCACATCCGGGACAGAAAAATGCTTGACCGTCTACCGCTTGCTGTTCAAGTAAGTGGACAGACCGTCCTTGTTCATTTTTTGCAACTAGCATAAGCCCTCCTGTCTATTCATTCGTAAAAAAAGTTGAACAATTTTCAGTTGTTCAACTTTTGATATTTTTCTTCACAAACAGTAGCCGTCCCTTGTTTTGATAGTTATTAAATTAACTTTGCTAACATGAACTGTTGATAGCTAAATCTAGAAGGTTGAAGCAAAAAAACAAAGTAAGTGGATTTGTTTGATTTCTTAGGAGAATGTTTATCCAATCACACTTCCATTTGGTACGCTAGCATCAACTGTCAAGAGGGTCAAGCTATCTCCATGTTCAGCAGATAGAATCATCCCCTGACTGATGTGTCCCATCATCTTACGCGGCTTGAGGTTGGCTACAATTTGAACTTTTTTGCCGACCAATTCTTGCTCATTTGGATAATATTTGGCGATACCTGAAAGAATTTGGCGGTCTTCCTTGTCACCAGCGTCCAAACGGAATTGAAGTAATTTATCACTACCTTCAACTTTTTTAACTTCTTTGACTTCCGCCACACGGATTTCGACCTTTTCAAAATCATCAAACTTGATTTCCTTGCGGTTGAGGGTCAATTCAACCTCTTCTGGTTTCCATTCTTTTTCCACAACTGGTTTACCAGCTGCCATTTGTTCCTTGATGTAGGCAATTTCCTCGTCCATTTCAAGACGTGGGAAAATTGGCTGACCTTTTGGAACCACTCGCAAGTCTTTTGGTAAATCTGCAAGTGCTAAATTCTCTAAGCTATTTGCCTTTTCCATTCCCAACTGCTCTAAGATTGCAGCACTTGTCGTCATCATGAATGGCTCAATCAAATGAGCCACCACACGAAGACTTGCTACTAAGTGGCTCATGACGGCAGCCAGTTCGCTTCGTTTGTCTTTCTCTTTTGCTAACAGCCATGGAGCCGTTTCATCGATATACTTGTTAGTACGGGCAATCAAGGTCCAGACTGATTCTAGGGCACGTGGATAATCCACCGCATCCATTTGCTTATGGTATTCTGCAATTGCTTCTGCTGCTACCTGTGCCAAATCCGCATCAAAGGCTGTCACATTTTCTGCATAGCTAGGCACTTGTCCGTCAAAGTATTTATTCACCATAGCCACTGTACGGTTGAGGAGGTTTCCAAGGTCATTGGCAAGCTCGTAGTTAATCCGCCCTACATAATCCTCTGGCGTAAAGGTCCCGTCTGAACCGACCGGCAAACTTCTCATAAGATAGTAACGCAAAGGATCGAGTCCATAGCGCTCCACCAACATATCCGGATAGACAACATTTCCTTTAGATTTAGACATTTTGCCGTCTTTCATGACAAACCAACCGTGAGCAATCAAGCGTTCTGGTAATGGTAAGTCAAGCATCATGAGGAGGATTGGCCAGTAAATCGAGTGGAAACGTAAGATGTCTTTCGCAACCATGTGGTAGACACTACCATTATTCCAGAATTTATCAAAATTCGCATGATTTTCTTGACCATAGCCAAGGGCTGTTGCATAGTTCAAGAGGGCATCAATCCAGACATAGACAACATGTTTTGGATTGGACGGTACTGGAACTCCCCAGGTAAAGGAAGTCCGGCTGACTGCCAAATCCTCAAGACCTGGTTCAATAAAGTTTTTCACGATTTCATTCATCCGCCCATCTGGTTGGATGAAATCAGGACGTTCTTTAAAGAAGGCTACCAAGCGATCCGCATACTTGCTCAAACGAAGGAAATAGGATTCTTCTGATACCCATTCCACCTCATGACCAGAAGGGGCAATTCCCCCAATCACCTTGCCTGCTTCATCTCGAAAAACTTCTTCTAACTGGCTTTCGGTGAAAAATTCCTCATCAGACACAGAATACCAGCCAGAATATTCCCCTAGATAAATATCGTCTTGTGCCAGTAAACGTTCAAAGACTTCTGCCACTACCGTTTCATGGTAGTCGTCTGTCGTACGAATAAAGCCGTCATAGGAAATATCTAGGAGTTTCCATAATTCTTTGACCCCCACAGCCATGCCGTCCACATATTCTTGCGGAGTAATACCAGCTTCAGCTGCCTTGTCTTGAATCTTTTGGCCATGCTCATCAAGACCTGTCAACGAGAAAACATCATAGCCCATAAGGCGTTTGTAACGTGCTAAAACATCGCAGGCAATCGTAGTTGTCGCATTTCCAATGTGGAGCTTCCCAGAAGGGTAGTAAATGGGGGTCGTAATGTAAAAATTCTTTTCTGTCATAACTTTTCCTTTCAGGGCAAATGAAACCCAGTTCTATTTCTTCATTATATCATAAAAAAGGAACTGATAACACACAAAATATCACGTACTCTACTTCCCTATGTGTAGAAATGACCACAGAAGATTGAGCACAAAAGAAGCCTACTTCTCTCACTTTTTGATATAATACAAGAAGAACAAAAAGAAAAGGATAGATTATGAAACTCATCTCATGGAATATTGATTCCCTCAATGCAGCCTTGACCAGTGATTCTGCCCGTGCACAATTGTCACAAGCCGTGCTGCAAACCCTCGTTACAGAAGACGCGGATATTATCGCCATCCAAGAAACGAAATTGTCAGCCAAAGGACCTACTAAAAAGCATTTGGAGATTTTAGAGCAACTCTTTCCTGATTATGAAAATACATGGCGTTCATCTGTCGAACCAGCTCGTAAGGGCTATGCAGGAACCATGTTTCTCTATAAAAAAGGCTTGACACCAACTATTACCTTCCCAGAAATTGGAGCACCAACGACCATGGACTTGGAAGGTCGAATCATCACTCTAGAATTCGAACATTTCTTTGTGACCCAAGTTTACACACCAAATGCGGGAGACGGGTTGAAACGCCTTGCTGACCGCCAAGTCTGGGATGAAAAGTATGCAGAATATTTAGCAAAACTTGATCAAGAAAAGCCTGTTCTGGCAACAGGTGACTATAATGTTGCCCACCACGAAATCGATCTTGCAAATCCTGCTAGCAACCGTCAATCACCTGGATTTACCGATGAAGAACGTGCAGGATTTACCAATCTACTTGCCAAGGGATTCACTGATACCTTCCGCCACTTGCATGGTGAGCTTCCCCATCAATACACTTGGTGGGCGCAACGCAGCAAGACCAGCAAAATCAACAACACCGGCTGGAGAATTGACTACTGGCTTACCAGCAATCGTGTAGCTGATAAGGTCACCAAGTCTGAGATGATTGACTCAGGTGCCCGCCAAGACCACACCCCAATCGTGATGGAAATTGATTTATAAGGAGAAACGATGATTACAGCATCAACCACCATGCTCTATGTAGAGGATACAACAGCCACTATGGAATTTTGGACCGAAAAAATGGGCTTTGTTCTCTTAGATACAGCTGACCACGGAGACGCTATTTCCTATGAAATTGCGCCGTCGCTTGCGGCTACGACCAAATTTGGCATTCATGATAAGGAGTGGGTTGCAAAAGCAAATCCTGGTATGACTCTCGGCTTTCCAAGTCTGTTGTTTGAAACAGAAGATTTAAAATCTGAGTACGAACGTTTGACACAAGCAGGCGTTTCCACCAATCCCATCATGGAATACCAAGGGATGGTTCATTTCACCTTTGCTGACAACGAAGGACATTACATCGCAGTACGAGAAAGCACCGCCAAATAATGCAAAAAGGCAGAAGAGTTCGCTCTTGCCTTTTTATTTATACCTTGTCAACTTCCTGTCAACTTATTTTTAGCCTTAGAACGTGTCTTAATTCCTTGACATTGCTCATTTTTCATCCCTTGTCAAAGGATTTTGCTAGCCAGAAATGCAACCATTTGGTATGCTAGGTGTAGAAGGAGGAAATCATTATGGAACTTGGAAAACAGATCAAACACTATCGCAAGGAATTTGGCTTGTCTCAAGATGATTTGGCAGAAGAGCTATTTGTCAGCCGGCAAACGGTTTCTAATTGGGAACGCGGAACCACCTATCCTGACATTCAAAATCTTCTGCTCCTTTGCCAGATTTTTGATACTGACCTGAACCAACTCGTGCAAGGGGATATTGTGACATTCAGCGAAATTCTCCACGGAGCAGACTATAACAGATACGAACGCCATTCACGCATCATGACTTGGGGAATGTTTCTTTGTGCCATCCTCTCATTTCCGCTCTTTTACTATCTAGGTTGGACAGGCATTATCATTTTCTTGATTCTCTGGGGAGTCTCTCTTTATTACGCTCATCAGGTCGATCGGTTCAAGAAGAAATATGATTTGAAAACTATCAAAGAATTGATTGCCTATAGCGAGGGAAAATCACTCAGCAAAATCGCAAAACGCGAGGAAAAAGCAAAGACACCTTATCAAAACATTCTTATTGTTGCGGGATTTACAGTCGTTAGTGCCTTGATTGCACTTCTTGTCGCAGGGATTTGCCTGTTCTTCTTTCCTTGAAGATCCTCCGTAAGATAAAATAACAAAACCACAGACATTGTTTCACCTAAAATAGGTAGTAAACAATATCTGTGGTTTTTCTTAGTACATTTTGTTTTCTTTTAAGTACGTAGGATACTTTAGACTACAGCAACATCCAAAATAGAGAATTTACTTCAAGTTTTTCTATATTATTAAAGGAAAAATTGATTAGATATCAGGTGGGAAAAGGAATTTCCCTAAAATAATAAGGCTGTCTATGCACTCAAATATTCTCTCCATTTGATGCTATCAGTTCTTTATACCAAAAGAAGGAATCTTTCTTATATCGTTCAAGGGTACCAGTACCGTCATTATTTCTATCTACATAAATAAATCCGTAACGTTTTTTCATTTCGCCAGTAGTAAACGATACACAATCAATACAGCCCCAAGGAGTATATCCCATTACTAATACTCCGTCTTCATTAATTGCTTTCTTGATTTCTTTAATATGATCTGATAAGTAAATTATCCTATAGACATCATTAACCCTACTATCTTCTGTAAGAATATCAAATGCTCCGAACCCATTTTCTACAATAAAGATTGGCTTCTCATATCTTTCATACATTGCATTTAGAACATACCTTAAACCTTCTGGATCTATTGACCAACCCCAGTCTGACTCTTTGATATGAGGATTTTTTACAGAATACTCACTCGAACCATCTAAACTAGTTGAAACATCCGTAAATGCGGTTGAATCGACAGTATTACTCATATAGTAAGAAATACCAATATAATCGACCGTACCCAATTGGAGATCTACTAAATCCTCTTCAGTAATATCAAGTTTGAATCCCTTTTTCTCAAACATCTTCAGAGCATAATGGGGATAGCGACCGCGTACTTGAACATCACAGAAAAACCATCTGTCATGCATCATTCTTTGGGCTAATATTTGATCTGATGGCCTACTCGAATATGGATAGATAGGAACCATCGCAATCATATTACCGATTTGAAAATCAGGATTAATTTCTTTACCTAACGCCACTGCTTTTGCAGAAGCAACCAGTTCATAATGACCACATTGATACATGGCCTCTTCAGGATTTTCGTAGTTATTAAAATGGGCTCCAGAATTTGTCCAACCAAAAATATCGTTTTTATAGTTCATTTGATTGTTAATTTCATTGAAGGTCATCCAATACTTGACTTTATTTCTATATCTCTTAAAACAAACTTCTGAGAATCTGAGGAAGAAATCAATTGTCTTACGATTCATGAAACCACCATAATTCTTTGCAAGTCCATAGGGCATTTCAAAATGGGATAACGTTATAACTGGTTCAATTCCATATTTTAGTAACTCATCAAAAACGTCATCATAAAACTGCAATCCTTCTTCATTTGGCTCTAACTCATCTCCATTGGGAAATATTCTTGACCAGGCAATGGACGTTCTAAAACATTTAAATCCCATCTCAGCAAATAATGCAATATCTTCCGTATAACGATGATAAAAATCAATTCCTATATGATTGGGATAATACTTACCTTCTATAACACCATCTGTTATTTCTCTTGGGACTCCATATGCTCCTGCAGTCATAACATCCGCAACACTAAACCCTTTACTTGTTTCTAAAACACCACCTTCAAACTGATGCGCCGCTAAAGCACCACCCCATAAGAAATTTTTTGGAAACGCCATATTTGCTCCTCTCAATTTCAATTAATTTTTCAAATTTTTGACACCTGTTTCTGAAAACTCCAAGTCTCTTTCAGAGAATCATCAACCTTATAACTCCAATAACAATTCCCTATCGCACTCTCCCATGCAGATAATTGTTCTTTTAGAAGACACTCAAGTATTTCTGGTTCACTACTCAAGTAATTGGATTGGCTCCACTCACCTACTAAAACATCATGTGATTGGCTTGCATCTTCAATCTTCTTCTTGAAATTATTCTGGATATAGTCAACATAGCTGGCAAGTGTCGCTTCCTGAATTTCAAATCTTGCAAAATTAATATACATGTGGGTATCAATTACAACATTTGGATAATCTTCCCTCACCATAAACTCAGACCATTCTTCAATTCTAAATCCATCATGAAAAACAATTTTTCTCTCATCTCCAATTATTGGATTTAATCTATTATACGTCTGTTTGTAAAAAGATTTAAGAAATTCAGTGGAAATCTCTGAAGATTTAGATAAGTTATCCTGGTACTTCTCAGGCAAACTATATTTTAACATATTAAATATTTTGTTATCAGCCGGCTCATTTAGAACCTCAATTCCCCAAAGTGCTGATGAATCCTTATATCGAACAGCCAAACGTTCTAATGTATTTAATAGCTGTACAACATTTTCTTGATGATGATGAAAAGTACATAGCCCAGTAAAGCCACTATTATCTAAGCCGTTCTGTCCACCTGGTGCTGTATGCATATCAATCAGGATTTTTAAGTCATATTTTTCAGCCCAGAGAAATGCTTTATCTAAATAGTCAATTGTCCCCTCAAAAATCGTATGTGAGATTGGTATACGAATAAGGCTAACTCCATTATCAGAAATAAACTTAAAATCATTCTCTGTGATCCAACTATCCCTGTGCTTTGAGAGGAATTCATTGATGTTAGAACCTAGTTCTAGTTTTAATTCAGATTCATCGTCTGATTTGGTACCATCAAAAACTGTAGGAGACATCCACTTTTCTAATACTAGCCAATTGCCTAAATTGACTCCTCTAACCATTACACACCTCTCAACTAAGCTTGTTCTTCCAAATAACTATCACCTAAGAGCCATGTTGCAATGAATGAAGTTATGATTGAAATAGCAAGTACAATGAACGCATAAACGATATTCAGTGGGTTTTCACCACCGATAAACATAGCAATCGAAGCCAATCCCGGACTGCCAAAAGCAAAAGCTTTAAGCGACAGCAATCCTGCTACTAAGGCTCCTATCCCTCCTCCAATCATGCTTCCATATAATGGTGTTTTGTAACGTACGGATACGCCAAATAGAGCTGGTTCTGTAATACCCATCAAGGCAGTTATACCTGATGAATAAGCCATACTTTTAGTTTTAATATTCTTAGAACGTACTGCTACTGCTAATGCCGCACCACATTGAGCCATATTGGCCGCTAGGACTGCAGGAAACATGAGTGGGTCAAATCCGAATTCAGTAAATACACCAATAGTAATAGGTGTAAAACTTTGGTGCATACCAGTCATTCCAATAAATGGGCCAAATACACCAATTAGAACAAGCCCAGGAATACGAGCAAACTGTACAAAATATGAAATTATCGTAGCAAAAATATTACCTACAAAAGCTCCTATAGGTCCTAATAGTGCTAATCCTACAAGACCGGTAATAATTAAAGTGAGTAATGGAGCAAGAAAAAATTTAACCGTTTCATGAATTTTATTATAGAAAAAGCGTTCAATATAAGATTCAAACCAGACAATTAAAATAATTGGAACAGCTGTCGAACTATAAGAAAATGAAGTAATTGGAATGCCAAAGAATGAAATTGGTTGTCCAGCTCCCATTAACTCAACCAAAGCTGGATAAAGCAATACACCAGCAAGAGTCAAAGAAATACTTGTATTTGTCTTAAAATATCTAGAAGATGTATAAGCGATTAACAATGGTAAGAAATAAAATACTGCATCTGAAATTGTATTTAAGATAATGTAATTTTGAGAATCCGAAGTTAACCATTTAAAAGCAATTGCCGCTGCTAATAATGCTTTAAGCATACCTGAACCTGTAATAGCAGGAAGTATCGGTGTAAAAATGCTAGTTAAAGCTGAAAGAATTCCTACTTTAGAAGTATTCGTCTGCCCCTCAACTTCAGCATTTAAATGATAAAGCTCGTCAATTGAATTATAGACATTTACAACGTCACTGCCAATAATGACTTGAAACTGCCCATTCTGTTTCATAATTCCTTTAACACCATCTATATCTGACAATATTTTTTCATTCGCTTTAGCCTCATCTTTCAGTTCAAATCTGAGACGAGTAGCACAATGTACAAGCGAAATAATATTTTCTTTTCCACCAACATTAGTAATAATTGATTTTGATAGTTTTTTATAATCCATAATGATTCAACTTTCCATTTTTATTTCTGAGCTCACTTGTATAATAGCAGATAATTAAAGGGCTTACAATATTTTTGGAAACGATTGTAACAGGTTTAGCATTTTATAATTTGTTACATAATAAAAACAGAGTGTTACTTTACACTCTGTTGTATCTCTAACACTTCCCTCCCAAGTCGTTCTATCCAAGCTACCGTTGCTATCTGGCTGGAAATATCTATATCTTTATCTCTAATATTTTTTAAATAAAATGGAATGCAATCATCAGTCAATTGCCCAATAGAGCTATTTTTACTTGATGTAATGGACACTGTCTTAGCCCCCAGAATGTGAAATTGTTCTTGGAGTTGAAGAATCTCCTTTGTTTCTCCAGAAATAGTTAAAAAAATTACTACAATTTTTTCGTTCTGATTCCTTTCTGAAATTGCTCGTATTGGAAAAAAAGGATCTGTTATCGCAAAACTCATTTTACCTATATTAGCAAAATATCTTGAACCGTACAATGCAATGCTTGAAGAATTTCCAACACCGATAAATATAATTTGATTTGCTAAATAAAGTTGTTCCGCAATTTTCTGAGCAATCTGATTGTATTCATCTGAATAAAAAGATTCAAAAAAATGCAACAACTCAAAACTATTCTTTTTCAACTGAAACGACCCACGTCTCGACTCTGCATACTGTTTCAACATAATCTTAAATTCAGAATAGCCTTCACAACCTGTTTTTTTACAAAATCGTAATATAGTAGCTGTCGAAACATGTGTTGCCTCTGCTAGCTCTCTAATTCTCATGAACGGAACGGCTTCTAAATTTTTGATTATATATTCATAAATTTCGTGTTCCAATTCATTAAATGATGTTAAAATTTCATAGTCAAACATACACTAAATACTAGACCTTTCTTGTACAAACATCTTTTTAAAATTAATTCATTGTCATTATACCACAAAGATCAGACAAAGATATGAAAACAGTAGCTCACTAGAACTCCTGTCTTCTTAACTTTTATTTCTTCTTTGATTAATACACCCATTTATTGTTGTCCACGATAAACGTTTTTACCAATCTTTTTCCAATATAGGCTACGTACGATAATTTTCGCCCCAAGCAGCTACTCCCTCATTCTCTGTCACCCTATAAAAGGTACGTAAGCCGTACTAGTCTCTCTTTTTCTCCATAATCCTCTAAATCATAACCATACTTCTTAGCATTTATGTGCAGACAAAAAAAGCCAATAAGGTACCCATCTTCCTGATCAAGTATTGCGACCGGATACCTATCCCTATCTTTTTTTGACATTTCAATAATATTTTGGGGAGTATCGGTATGCGTACTGTCACATAAAGAATAGGACTGCAATAAACGGCCATGTTCAATTTCATGATACAAGGATAGTGTCACCATCATTAGCTCATTTATCTTTCTTCTCTTACAACCCTAGTGCTCTATACTCTGTTCGATAACCAATCTGCAGGATTTTGCCGTCCTGAATGAGTAAAGGGCGCTTGATGAGCATACCGTCATTTGCTAGTAGGTCCAAGGCTTGATCGACTGTCAACTGGTCAAATTTGTCTTTTAACCCAAGAGCACGATAGCTATTGCCAGAGGTATTGAAATATTTCTTGAGCTCAAGCCCCGTCGCTTCCATCCACTCTTTTAACTGACTCGCTTTGGGTGGATTGGTTTTAATATCAATCGCCTCAAATGCAAGTCCCAGAGCTTGTAACTCAGCCTTGGCTGCTCGACAGGTTGAGCATTTTGGGTATTCATAAAATGTTAACATGTATTGTCCTCTTTTTTCATTGATGATTCATGGGCGAGTAGCCAAATTTTCTTCTCAAGACCCGCCGCGTAGCCTGTCAATTGCCCCTTACTACCTACTACTCGGTGGCAAGGAATCAGAATCGCAATCGGATTTTTCCCCACCGCACCACCGACTGCTTGACCAGAAGCCATACCCAAGCGCTTGGCAATTTGACCATAGGTCATGGTCTGCCCACCGGGGATTTCTTGTAGCACTTGCCAAACAGTTTCTTGAAATGGTGTGGCAGGAACGTCCAGCGCTAAAGTGGAAACATCAACTGTCCGACCAGCAAAATAATCATCTAACAAGGAGACGGCTTGTCTTAGGACAGGGTGTTCTGTCATGATTGGTTTTTCTGTGATACCACGTTCAAAATGCTGTTGATTCTCAAACCAAATACCGCGTAATCCTTTATCTGTTGCAATGATAGACAGCTCCCCTAGCGGTGATGAATACAGGCATTTATAGTACATCATCTTGGAATTTCTTATTGATGTTTGGCTTTCCTTCTGGATTCAACAAGGGACGCAATTCCTCATCCCCTAGACGGAGATACTCGACACCAGTTTCCTTATCAACCCAGAGGGCTGTAATGAGATTCACTTGAAAGACTTCAAAGCGTTCTTTTAATTCTTTCACATATTCTTTTCGTTCTTGTTTATCCATTAGTTTTTCCTACCTTCGATGATACGAACCTTGACAATATTCTCATCACTTTCAAATTGCTCAGCAAGTGCCTTGATTTTTTCCTTATCTGCCTCATCCAAGTCAAGCATAGTGTAAGCATAATCACCTTTCGAACGATTTAAGATATTGTCAATATTGATATTTAAGCTAGATACAGCTGTCGAAATCTTAGCCACCATATTTGGCACATTTTTATTGATCAAGGTAATCCGAAATGGTGTTGATAAGGCTTGGTGCATATTTGGGAAATTAACCGAGTTCGTAATTTCTCCTGTTTCCATAAAACGACGAATGGTCTGACCAGCCGCAATGGCACAGTTTAGCTCAGCTTCCTCTGTTGAACCACCAACATGGGGGAAAACTGTAATGTGGGGCTTGTTGAGTAAGTCTTCTGTTCCGAAATCTGTCACATAGTGACCAACAACTCCTGTTGCAATAGCATCAAACAAGTCCTGATGATTCACCAATTCTCCACGAGCAAAGTTGATAATGGTCGTTCCTTTTTTCATCATCGCAAATGCTTGCGCATTGAACAAGTCACGTGTCTGTTCCGTTAGCGGTACGTGAACTGTGATGTAATCTGACTGCGCAAAAATCTCCTTCAAATCAGCAACACGTTTGACATGGCTTGAAATGCTCCATGCAGTTTCAACCGATACGTAAGGATCGTAGCCCAAAACGTTCATTCCCAAACGGCGAGCATCATTTGCTATTCTGGCTCCAATGGCACCTAGTCCAATGACACCAAGAGTTTTCCCTGTAATTTCTGTTCCTGCAAAGGCTTTTTTCCCAGCTTCAATCTGTTTTGGCACATCATCACCTGATAGAGTGTTGGTCCATGCGCTAGCGCTAATATAGTCACGCGCAGAGAGTAAAATAGAGGCTAGAACTGCTTCTTTTACCGCATTAGCATTGGCTCCCGGTGTGTTAAAAACGACAATTCCTTGGGCTGTTGCTTCTTCGATTGGAATGTTGTTGGTTCCTGCACCTGCACGAGCAATCGCTTTTAGATTCTCAGGAAAAGCAACACCATGTAAATTTTCAGAGCGAATAATAAAAGCATCTGGATTAGCTGCCTGATCTCCATCAATCTGAAATTGATTTCCCAGTTCTTTCAAGCCAATTTGATTAATATTGTTAAAAGTTCGTACACTAAATACCATGTTATTTCCTAAAAGGGAGTGGCTATCCCCATTCCCTTCTCTTTCTATTCTTTTTTAGTCATTTCTTCCTAGCAACCAGCGGTCATCTTCTGCAATTTCCTGATACAAACTGGTTTCTTGCTTACTTTTTATTTTCTGATAGGCTAAGCGCTCCCCGTCAATTGGAACTTTCCCACAATAGACAAAGCCTAATTTTTCCAAGATATGCTGCATGGGCAGATTTTTTTCATGGGTGTCGCATCGAAAATCTGGACCCTTTTGTCCTTCAATCAGGCCCTGTAAAAAGGTCTGAATGATTTGTTGCCCACGAAACTGTTGCGCAACTGCTATGCGGTGAAAAGTGGTGTAGATAAAATTATTGTGCTGCCATTTTCCGTCATAAATCTCGTTATAGGCTGGTTCATTACCGACTTGGACAGCTGTATAGGCTGCTACCTGTCCCTCTACAATTGCCACATAGCCACGACCTGATAAAATATCCTCAAAGACATCCTCCTGACTTGGATAGACTCCTTGCCACTGGCTACTACCCGATTGGTCTAAAAAATCACGAGCATCTTGAAAAATCTGACAAATCGCAGTCACTTCATTGGGGTGAGCAAGTCGAATTTCCATTAGGCATTCTCCTCTTCAAATTTCTTCATAAAGGCAATCAGATCAACCACTCCTTGGCGGGGAAAAGCGTTATAAAGACTAGCTCGCATACCGCCGACTGAACGGTGACCCTTGATATTTTTAAAACCTGCTGCGGTCGCTTCTTTGACAAATTTTGCATCAAGTTCTGGACTTGGCGATACAAAAGGAATGTTGGCTACCGAACGTTCTTCAACCTTGCGCACTGGATTCGTGTAAAAGGCTGATTGGTCAATGTAATCGTACAAAAGGCCTGATTTTTCACGGTTGAGTTTTTCCATTTGGTCGACCCCACCGATTTCCTTGACCCATTCAAAGACGAGTTTCGAAATGTAGATAGAATAAGCTGGTGGTGTATTGTAGAGCGATTCATTTTCCGCTTGAATGCGGTAATCCAACATGCTTGACAAGACTGGCTCATCATTCAAGAAATCCTCACGGACAATCACGACTGTCACACCTGCAGGACCAATGTTTTTCTGCGCACCTGCATAAATCATGGCAAAATCTTCCACACGATAGCGAGCTGCCAAAATATTGGATGACATGTCTGCAATGACTGGGACACCATTGGTATCTGGAATCGTATAAACAGCTGTTCCTTCAATGGTATTGTTGGTGGTCAAGTGGACATAGGCTGCCTCAGGGTCGATTGTATTCTTATCAAAACTTGGCAGTTCTGCGTAGGTAATGTCTTCTGTCGAGCCCAGTAAAATCGGCTCAAAAGCGATTGTTTTAGAGAGTTTGACTGCTTCTGTATAAGCTTTTTTCCCCCATGAACCACCTGCTAGATAATAGGCTTTCTTGCCACGAGCAAAATTAAGTGGAATCATGGTAAATTCAAGCGAAGCGCCGCCTTGTAAGAACAAAACTTTATAGTTGTCTGGAATGTCCATTAACTCTCGCAAAGTCGCTTCAGCTCCCTTGATAATGTCATCAAACTCCTTGGAGCGATGCGACATCTCTAATACACTCATCCCTGAGCTTTTGTAATCCAGTAATTCAGCCTGTGCTTTTTCTAAGACAGGGGTGGGCAATACTGCAGGACCTGCAGAAAAATTATAGATTGTCATCATACTCCTCCGACATAAAAAAGATTTTGTTTATTATATCACAAATTTTCAGACAATTCCATCATTTTCCCCTACCTTAGACCAGTTATTTGCCTTTTGAGAATAAGAAAACACGAGACAGAAAAAATCCTAGCCTCGTTCAAACTTATTAACGTGTCTGAAATGGTAACTTCTAGCTCACTAGAGCCCATGATAGAGATCATAGACTTCTTGCTTTTTGAGTTGATAGCGCTTGGCTACTTCCTTTATTGCTTGATTGGGCTTATGACCAGCCGCAATCAGCTTATCCACCTCTACTACTAGATTTCCTTTATCTGCTACAAGGACCTCATCTTCTGCGTAACCCGCTACGATAATTAGACATTCACCTTTTAAAGGATTTTCTGAAATAGAGGACACAACTTCACTAATCTGTCCACGTTGGTATTCTTCATACAGTTTTGTCAATTCACGAACCACAACCACAGAGCGATTTCCATAGACAGCCTGCATATTTTCCAAAGTCGCTTTGACCCGATGTGGTGATTCGTAGAAAATTTGTGTTTCTGGATAATGCTTTTTCTCTTCAAAAAATGCTTTTTGCTGACCAGATTTCCGTGGCAAAAATCCATAAAAAATATGCGGTTGAGGCGCTAGACCAGAAGCAATCAAAGCTGTAATCCCAGCCGATGCCCCCGGCAGTGCAACAACTGGAATGTTTTCTGCAATCGCGGCTTTGACCAAATCATGCCCTGGATCTGAGATACTTGGAAGTCCCGCATCTGACACCTGAGCGATTGATTGACCGGAACGCAACATGTCGAGTAAGATGGGAATTTTTTCGTAGGCATTATGCTCATGAAAGGAAATCTGCCGCGTCTCAATCTCAAAATGTTTCAGCAAAAGTCCTGTATTACGTGTGTCTTCTGCCGCAATACTATCGACCTCTTTTAGAACTCCAATCGCTCGAAAGGTCATATCCTGAAGATTACCAATCGGTGTCGGAACAAGGTATAGGGTGCCATAGGGCAGGGAGTGTTTGACTGATTTTTGAATCTGCATAGTTACTCTCTATTCAATAATTCTTCACAAAACAGACATGGCTCAACGCTATCCGCACGTTGACCATAAAAGCCTGAGCAAATATGAAAGCCATCGTCATAGATACTTTTCAAATTTTCTTTTCCAAAATTGGCTGTCCGATTCTGTTCACGGTCTTCTTTTTCTAGGCGTTCCCGTAATTTGGAATTCTCTAAGCGTAGCGCAGCATTTTCTTCGATGACCCCTCGCAAGTGTTTCTTAATCGCATCAACTTCTGCAATCGTAACCAGTAAGTTGTTTGAAAAACCTTCTAGGGCATCAAAAATCTCTTTCTTATCCATTCTCTATCCTTTCACTTGTTTTTCTGTTGCTAATACCCAATATTCTAAGGCGTTTTGTAAGCTAACATTGCTTTGCCATTGCCGGCGTGCTAGTTGTAGATGTTCTAAGTATATCAAGACATGTGGCTCTCTCATTCGATCTGCTAATAGGAGGGTAAGCAAATCTAGCAACCTTGCCTGTTCTCCTTTTTCACCAACGAGGCGTACCAAGACACCTATCTGCAGATAGGCTTGATCAGACTGAGTCAGCAGCAGGTCGAGCCATTTTTTAGCGAATGTTAGTAGATCCAAAAAAGGTTTATGGCTGGCCAATTGTTTCGCTTCTTCGATATTTTCGACCAGACGAGCAATCAACTGGGCCTGCGTTTTTAACAAGCCTTCTTCTTCCAACAACCGCTCTAAAATTGGTACATTTTTGGGAAAAGTCACTAACTGTGCCCGGCTTTTGATGGTTGGTAAAACGGCTTGCTCCTGACTGGTCAATAAAAAAATATGACTGTCACTCTGAGGCTCTTCTATCACTTTCAAGAGAGAATTGGCAGCATTTGGATGCATTTTTTCCGCATCACGAATAATAAAGACCTGTTGAGTAGACTCAAAACCAGACTGTGAAAATTGCTTGACCAGATCTCGAATGGTCTCTGTCTTAATCGTATTGCCCTGGGGACGGATAATTGTCACATCTGTAAACTCATCTTCTTCAATCAAGCGACAGGTTCGACAATGACCACAAGGAGCATATCCGTCCTTCTCCTCACAAAAAATCGCCTGACTCAGAAAGATAGCCATTTCAAAACTCGCAAAATTACCTGAAAAGAGATAGGCATGCGCTAACCGTTCTTGTTGCAAAACCAGTTGAAAAGACTGGAATAACTGAGGTTGTAGTCGTTGTAATTCTTCTTTTTTCATCGTTTATCTAAAAAAGCGGTCATAGATAGCAGTATAGGCTGCCTCTACCACTTTCTCCACATTCTCAGAAGCATCAATCTTCACCACACGCTCTGCTTCCTTGTCTACAATCGTTAAATACCCTTTTCGCACACGCTCGTGCAAATCCAAGGTTTCCATATCCAGTCGATCAACATCCCGATGCTTGTTTCGAGCAATCCGAGCCAGTCCTTCTTCGACATCAATATCAAAATAGAGGGTCAAATCTGGCTTGATACCGTCTGTAGCATACTGGTTTAACCAATCAATGGCTTCAATATCAAGCCCTCGGCCAAAACCTTGATAGGCAACAGAGGAGTCGATAAAGCGATCTACTAGTAACAGGGCGCCATCTTCTAAGGCTGGGATAATCCGCTCTTTCAAATGCTGGCGTCTTGCCGCAATGTAAAGCAATAATTCTGTCTTATCATCCATCGCTGTATTCTGAGGATTTAGGATAACCGAGCGAATTTCTTCTGCAATAGCCACACCGCCTGGCTCACGAGTCGTGATGACTTGCTTTCCTAATGCTTCCAAGCGAGGCACCAATTCTTGTAAGACCGTTGTCTTTCCTGCACCATCTGGTCCTTCCAATGTGATAAACATTCCTTGTGTCATACGAATCCCCTACTTTATGATATTCTTTGCGTTTCTCTTACTTGACTGTATAATCGTTCCACTTTCACTTAGTCTTGGACAACATGTCGTAGGAATAACCGCAGTTGGGTCAGGCAAGCAACAACCGACTAAGTGAAACAGAGTAACTACACTTCTTTTTATTCTACCAAAAAAGCCAGGAAAAAGCACTTTTTATTTGTCTTGTGAATCCGTTTTAAATCTGTTAGAATGAGAATAGGCGAAACGAAGGGAGACGGGCAATGCTACGAGCCAAAAATCTTTTTTTTATTCTAATAGGAGCAGGGCTATTTTCTTTTGGTCTCTACTATTTAATTATTCCAAACCATCTCTATGAAGGCGGTGCAACGGGTATTAACCTCATCCTTTACTATCTGTTTGGGATTCAACCCTGGCTCATGAATATTCTCATCAATATTCCTCTGTTTATCATTGGTTGGAAAATTCTAGGAAAACGGACTCTCTATTACAGCCTAGTAGGCACACTTGGCGTAACTGCTTGGCTAGCCATATTTGAGCATATCCCTATTACCATTCCATTAGAAAATGACCTCATTTTAGTTGCTATTCTAGGAGGGATTCTTATGGGAGCTGGTCTGGGAATAATTTTCAAGGCTGGGGGAACGACTGGAGGAAGTGACATTTTAGCCCGTATTGGTCACAAGTATACTTCTTATACGATTGGGCAAATTATCCTAGCTTTTGATATCTTTGTCTTAACCCTTACTATTCTGGTCTTTCATGATTTAAGAAATGTTCTCTATACGCTCATGATGGTCACCATTGTCTCCCGTGTGATTGACTTTATCAGCGACGGAAATTACGGAAGTAAAGGCGTTATGATTGTCTCTGAAAAATCACATGAGTTGGCGCAAGCGATTGACGAAAATATCGAACGTGGGATTACACTGATTAAAGCACAGGGCTTTTATAGTCGAAAAGAGATTGATATGGTTTATTCCGTCATTTATAAAAGTCAGCTACAAGAAATGAAAGAACTAATCCACCGCATTGATCCCCATGCCTTCATCACAATTACGGATGCCCATGAAGTTTTAGGCGAAGGATTTACACTTGATAGCAATAAACAACCCTTTGAAAAATAAGAATGTGCCATTCATTCAAATCGAATAGCTTTTCTATTCCTTTCAAACTAATCTATAAGAGAAGTGTACTCGCTATTTAGTATGACAACTCTCGCTGTCTCTAGAGTACCGATTATCCTAACAGAAAAAGAGCACGTTGCTCTTTTTTATATTTTCTTCGTTTCAGTTGGCACCATACTATCCACTTTGATATTGGCCTGTTCAAACGTGTCTGCTAACTGCTGACTGTCGACCTTTCCTTCAATCTGTACCTCGATGACCACACTACCTGACTTATCCGCAATCTGGACAGTGCTGACAATGTTGTAGCCTTTTTCTGAAATCAATCTGATAATCTTTTCCAGCTCACCAGCCTTATTTTCTACCAAAAAGCGCACGCGCACGCCTGCTTCACCATAACCAGACACATGTAGAAAGGCCGCAAAGACATCGCGATCTGTAATGATCCCTGCCATTTGATCATTGTCCACAACCGGCAAAATACCAACCTTATTTTTGTACATCAAGTAAACGGCATCTTCTAGGCTGGCAAATTTCGACACAGTAATGACATCTCGTATCATGACATCACGAACCTTGGTTTTGTTCAAGAGATAATTCATCTCATAGATAGACAGACTGGTCGCCTTTGACGGGCTAGCCTCTGCAATTGTTCCTTCAGTGACAAGTCCAATCAACTTATCATTTTCAATAACGGGTAAACGGTGAATCGCTTGCTCCCGCATCAATTCAGCGGCATGTGCAATCGTCGTATCCGGGGAAATGTAGACCACCTTTCGTGTCATAAAATCTTTAACTGCCATATGCAATCCTCCTCGTCTCTTCTATAACTCTAGTATACCACAAATCAGAAAACGATTTCAATTTTTATTGAAAAAAAGTGAAATTTTTTCTTTAATACACAATCTTCTCGTACTCGTTACTTCCTGATACATTCAAAAAAGGAATGGGAGAGAACTCGCAGTATCAAGACGCTCTCTTGTTTCTAAGCTCACTCCCACCCCACTAATGACATCTTCAGTTTACCATAAAGCAACTATCATACAGATTTATTAAAGTCTAGAAATCTATTGAGAAATAATGCTGTCCTTCCCAGAGATTCACAGCGCCCCAAGGAGAGTTTACACCAGCGCCAATGATGACACTTCCATTTGCTCGTTCTCCATAAGGAATGGAACTTTTCCATGTTGAGCGGTTGCTAATCGTATTAGGGAAAATCGTCCAATCTGTAAAATACATATTTGTCACAGAACCACTATTGCTATTTGAGTAGCCCGAAGCATGAAACGTCACATTGAGAACATGCAAACCGACTAAACTATGCCCATCAAGGGTCTGATAATGGGTCTCAAATCCAGCACTCACCCTGCTACCAATGAACATAGTGAGAAAACTAAGTACCAATAAGACTACTTTTATCCGTTTCCTTTTCATTTTTAACTACCTCATCTATTCGTCCGCAGTGTATCAACGATCGACTGTTTACAGGTTTGATAGATTGGCATCAGACCACTAATCGTCAATACAGTAAAGGTGAGACAAAGAAGCCACATGATAGAGTTTAGGTAAAACTGAATGATATCCTGTAAGTGTAATTGGAGTACCTGCATTGGAAGAACTGCTAAAATAAAAAGTATGCTTGCAGAAATAAGGAAAATCCTTCTGCCATACAGCAGTAATTCTTTAAAGAACAGCACAAGAACTTGTTTCGTCTGATAGCCTAAGGCTTTTAAGATGCCAACCTCAAATCGTCTTGTACGGTTCACCAAATAAAATACAAATGATAAAATAGCGACTACCAATACTAACAATACGCCTGAAATGAGCAGTAAGAAGTTTTGGATATACTGCAAACCTTTGCTGAATTGTTCATAATTCTCAAAAGAGGACACAATTGAAAATTTCGAAGAAAGAGCTTTAATGCGCTGAACTTCTTGCGGAATAGTTTGGCTATCTTTTACAATTAGATGAACCGCACTTGGAGACCAGGCTTTCAGATTAAATCCACCAAGAGTCGTCTCTTTAAGGGGATTTTCAGCAATAGCTTCATCTTGAATCCTTTTCATCTGCTGACTATCCATAAATAGAGAATTGCTATATGGAGAATAGTCAAAAGGATACTCAGACTTTACAATCCCTAAAACGTTGAACGTCCTCTCTTGCTTGACATACAAATCTCCATCTCCTTTAAAAATGACCCCTTCTTTTTCAATACTATTTTCATACAGAGCAATCGGAACGTAAAAAGAAACCGACACCTCTGATCCAGCAACGATATTTTTTAATTTCTCATTATTGATAAATTGCTCTGATAGATATACTCCCTCTGTCTGTGTGTTATCAAAATATTGAATCTGTCGTTGAGTTGTATTGGTAGCAAACAAAGGCTGGATAGAATACGGTTTACTCAGTGATACCGTCTGCCCATTAATCGTTACAGATGGCTCTGTACTTCGTCCAGCTGTTAGATAATCGCGAGCATTTTCAACAGTCATGCCAATACTGGGAAATTCCATATAGGGCTGAACAGATTCTATTTGGCCACTATCCTTTATCTGATTTATTTCTTCACTGGTCAGACTTAAAAAATCGTCCATCACTTTTTTGGTATTCAACTGTAGCGTATCATGAATTACCAAGAAACCATTTTCCAAAGATTGACTCACTAAAGATTGGTAGCGACTTGCAAATAAAGATTGGATATTAAACGACGCAACAGCTATCGCTACTACTAGTGAAACAAAGGCAGATAGCAACCGTGGGAGGGGATGTCTCCTATGCTTTTGTAGGGGAATCGAAACTTTCGTCCGTATCCTCGCTTGCCACTCTCCTGCTTCTTCCATAGATTGTCTGATTGTTCCTCCAATGAGGTGCTTATCTTGAAAATGAAGCTGCTCATCACCGATTGCAATAACAGTTGGATCATGGGATACCACTATGACAATTTTATTGAACTTCCTAGCAAGATCCTCTAAGAGTGAACAAACCAGCCACTTATTTTCATCGTCTAAAGAATTTGTCGGTTCATCTGCTAAAATGATGTTCTTATCGGCAACTAAGGCACGGGCAATCGCAACTCTCTGCTCCTCGCCACCAGATAAATCTTCCGGATAGCGATCCAATAAGTCTTCAATCCCCATTTCTTTTAAAATCGTTTCAATCCGTAGTTCCTTACTTGCCTCGGACTCCGCATAAAATTGCAAGGGCAGCAGTAAATTTTCCTTCACCGTTAAATCGTTTAAAAGATTTTGTTGTTGAAATACAAAAGCTACCTCCTCGGCGATAAACAGAGATGTTAATGCAGGATTATCACTGTCAATTCGCTGACCGTCAAAAAAATACTCCATCGCTGAATCACTTGCTGCCACTAGCCCAATCTTATTCAACAGAGAGGATTTTCCGACACCTGATTTCCCATAAATTGTATAGAGATTTCCTCTGTGAAACTGAAGATGTGTAGTTTCTAGCAAGACTTTTTCTGAATAAGCTAGGCGAACATTTCTCAAATCTAACATAAAAACCTCCTTTTGTAACCGCTTTCTTTCGATTTTATTATACACTTTTTTAAAAGTTTTTTCAATTATTTTTATGCTTTTTATACCTAGAACGTATGTATGAGTCTGGGACAGACCAGGGTAAGCGCGTCGCGCTCATCCTGATTTGTCCCACTCCCCTTTAGTGCTTTTTTATACTATTTTTATGTAGAATTCCCATCGTCAATCTTCTTATTATAACATAAAAACGCTTTCAATAACAGACTTGTTTTTTGGGAAAATTTGCTTTACAATTAAATTGAAAAAATTTAATTGATATAAGGAGGCTGTCTTATGAACACTACGCTAAAAAAATCATTTTTGGTTTCTAGTGCCATTGTTTTATTATCTAGTAATATTGTTCCTATTGTTGTTTTAGCCGAAGAAGCTAACACTAATGTTGGATACATGCCGACTGAATCGGTTGAAAATGTTGTCTATTTTTCTAACAGTGATGTTCATAAAGCTGCTGAGAATTTATATAATCAAGATGTATTCACTAAAGAACAATATCAAAAAATATGTTCTATATTTGCTCAGCGTCTAGGTGTAAAAGGAGTAAATAAGGTTGTTAATTTAGGAAATGGAATGACTGATGTTTATATTAATAATATTACATGGTCTGCGATGGTGGCTGCTGGCGGGGGTGCTATGGGATTATTGTTGGGAGCTATACCACATATAAGTGCTAGTGTGGCAGGAATGATTGGAGCGATAGGTGGCGGTGTCGGAGGTGCTTATTTGAGCGCTGACCGAGGTGTTATTGTCAGATTGAAACAAGTCTATGAGCCACCTACACAAATTTCAGGTGCAAAGCTTTACCCTAAAGTGATAGGGATTAGAGAACAATGATTGAAATTTTTAAAGATATTGTTGTCTATATTGTTGTAAACATTCTCCCCCGTATTTCTATTATATTGGGATATATTATTATGAGGTATATAAAAGCTAAAAAACAAAAAAGAAGCTAGGTCGAAAATCCAATGTCATTAAGTTAAGAGAGTTTATTCCCATTATTTAGAATAAACTCTCTTTTTCTATGCTAAACCAAAGTTAAGGAGGTGGCTGCTATGTTGAACACTATCAAACATCGTTTCTTAAAAAGAATGGTATCGTTTTAAGTCCCCCATGAAACTGAATACAGTTATCCGTAGAGGGGACTAACATGTGAACGTCGTCTGGCACCAGATGTCCTTCTATAATTTCTACTCCCTTGTAACTGTATAATCAATGTGGTGGAGCACATCCATTTTGTGCGCAATAAACTATCTACCTTTGGTGCCATATTAGTATCTCCTTTCGCTTTACAGTAGTAGGCTTGAACACTTTTATTGTAGCGCATTTGGAGAGTTTTTAGGTGTACCCTTTCGGAGCGATACAGACTAAAACTCACATAATTAAAAGGACTGAGCCAGTGCAATACAGAGCGCAGTCCTTGCTTTAAAATATTTTCTAACTTTTAGAGACTAGTGCCCTCCCTTTCATTACGCTTCTGGTGAGATGTCATTTTCGATAATGACTTTAATGGCATGGTGATCAGCAGCTTTTGAGAATACCTTGTAAGCTTCTTCGATTTCACTGAGTTTGAAGTAGTGAGTAACCAATTTTTCAGGAGCAATCTTATGAGATTCCATAGCCTTCAACAATTGTGGCGTTGTATTGGTAGAAACAAGGCCTGTTGTTACGTTAATGTTGCGAATCCATAGACGATCCAAATCAAATTGAACAGGCACACCGTGTACTCCGGCATTCGCAATTGTACCATCGATTGCGATAATCTTTTGACAGAAGTCAAATGTTGCTGGGATACCAACTGCTTCAATGGCAACGTCAACCCCACGGCCATCTGTTAAATCAAAGATTTCTTGAATTGCTTTTTCTGTATCAGCAGAATTTACTTTGTGAGTCGCACCAAATGAAAGAGCAGTCTCTAAACGGTTGTCATCCAAATCCACCATGATAATCTTCGCTGGTGAATAGAATTGTGCAGTAAGAAGAGCTGCCAAACCAACAGGTCCTGAACCAATAATCGCAACGGTACAGCCTGGCTCTACTTTTCCTTTGATAACACCGATTTCATAACCAGTTGGAAGAATGTCTGATAGCATAACGAGAGCTTCATCTGACACACCTTCTGGAGTGTGGTAAAGTGTATTGTCTGCATGCGGTACACGTAGATATTCTGCATGTGTACCATCAATCAAGTGACCAAAAATCCATCCACCTTCATCTTCACAGTGGGCATAAATCCCTTTACGACAATAGTAACATTTTCCACATGCACAGACACAAGAAACTAAGACTTTATCGCCTTTTTTGAAGTTTGTAACACCTTCACCAACTTCTTCGACAATCGCAATACCTTCGTGACCTAAAATCCGACCACTTTCAACAACTGGAACATCTCCCTTGATGATATGAAGGTCTGTTCCACAAATTGTTGTTTTCAACATACGAACCACAGCATCGGTTGGTTTGCGGACCACTGGTTTTTCAACATCAACAAAGGCTGCTTCGCCTGGTTTAACATATGTATAAGCTTTCATAAGCTTTCTCCTTTTGTGAATCTTTTTACCATGTTAGTATAGCATGATTTTTTTGTTTTTGCAAGCGGTTTCTTATAAATTTTAAAGTTTTTTTCAAAAACAAAAAGAGAGTGAGACTCAATCGGTATTCGCAGAAATCGATTATCCTCACTCCTTTATTTCTAGGTTCTGGCTAAACGAATCCACTGGATTCGTTTACTCTCACCCCCGCAAGGTTGACGTGATTTGTAGAATGTTGATTTATCAACATTCTACAAACCCGACAATCCTTGCTTTCAAATTTCTAGGCTCAGGTATCAATAGTCACTCCCCTAACTATTGATAGGCGTCAAACTGTTACATCTATAAAAGAATCGAGGCTGGACACTTTGTCTCAGCCTCTTATCACTATCACATTTCACTCTTAGCCACCGAGATAAGCTTTACGAACTTCATCAGAAGCGAGCAACTCTTGACCGGTCCCCGATAAGACAATCTTTCCTGTTTCAAGGACGTAGCCTCGATCTGCAATAGAAAGCGCCTTGTTGGCATTTTGTTCAATCAAGAGCACAGTTGTCCCTTGTTTTTGAATATCTTGAATAATATCAAAAATTTCTTGAATGAAAATAGGTGCAAGCCCCATAGAAGGCTCATCAAGGAGCAATAATTTTGGTTGACTCATGAGAGCACGCCCCATCGCAAGCATTTGCTGCTCTCCTCCTGAAAGGGTTGCTGCATCTTGATTCTTACGTTCTTCTAAACGTGGGAAACGAGCGAAAATCTTTTTCAAGTTAGCTTGGTTTTCTTCGCGATTATTGCGCAAAAATGCACCCATTTCCAAGTTTTCCATAACGGTCAGTCCTGCAAAAACATGGCGTCCCTCTGGCACTTGAGACAAGCCATCTGCTACAATTTTACGAGCTGGAACACGTTGGATTTCATTTCCTAAAAAGCTAATCGTCCCAGAAGATGGACGTACCAAGCCTGAAATAGTTCGTAAGATAGAGGTCTTGCCTGCACCATTTGCACCAATTAGTGTAACCACTTCTCCTTCATTGACTTCAAAGGATACATTTTTTACTGCTTCGATGACACCGTAATGGACGGACAAATTTTCCACTTTTAACATTGACATTAGGCCTCACCTCCTAGATAAGCTTCGATAACACGTTTATTGGTTTTGATTTCCTCTGGTGTGCCATGTGCAATCAGGCGACCATATTCCAAGACATAGATTCTCTCTGTAACTTCCATGACCAAGCTCATATCATGCTCAATCAGCATAATCGTAATGTTGAACTCATTTTTGATTTTACGAATCAATTGAGTTAATTCAGCCGTTTCCTGTGGGTTCATCCCTGCTGCTGGCTCATCAAGAAAGAGAATTTTGGGTTTAGTTGCTAAGGCACGTACAATTTCCAAACGGCGTTGTTGTCCGTAAGGAAGATTCTTGGCCAAGGTATCTGCATCCTTATCCAAATCAAAGATTTTTAAGAGTTCAATGGCTTTTTCACGTAGAGCTACCTCATTCTTGTAAAAGGCTGGTAGGCGGAAAAAACTGGCAAGGACATGACTTTTTCCATGATTGCTCAAGCCAATCAAGACATTTTCCAAAACCGTCATATCTTTGAACAGTCGAATATTTTGGAAGGTCCGTCCCAATCCTAGAGAAGCAATTTTAGAAGGCGCCTTCCCATTTAAGGTAGTACCTGCTAAACTAATCGTGCCTTCACTGGGCTCGTAGACACCTGTCAAGAGATTAAAGAGGGTTGTCTTTCCTGCACCATTTGGTCCAATCAAGCCGACCAATTCACCCTCGTGTAATTCCATTGTGACATCACCAACAGCAGTTAAACCGCCGAAATTTTTGGTTAATTTTTGTACATCAAGAAGTGCCATTAGTTCGCATCCTCCTTCTTCTTGAAGAATCGAGCAAAGGATAATTCCTTCGTTCCTAAAAGACCACCTGGACGGAAAATCATGAGCAAGATAAGGGCAAGTGAGTAGATAATCATGCTGACACTTGCATAGCTCTTGAGGTAAACATTTAAGACGCCTAGGACAATCGCTGCAACAAAGGTTCCCGTAATAGAGCCAAGTCCCCCCAATACGATGATAATCAAAATATTGACAGAGGTCATGAACGCAAAGTCTTTTGGTACAATCGTACCAACATAGCCTGCATGGAGACCACCCGCAATAGCTGCTGTCATGGCACCAAAGACAAAGGCAATGACCTTCATTTTAGTAGGATTCACCCCGACAGATTCTGCTGCAATTTCGTCTTCACGGACAGAAATAACCGTCCGTCCCATAGGACTACGTAGGAAGTTCACAGTGAAAATCGTTGTAATCACCACAAAAGCATAGACTAATTGCCAGTTGGTAAAGAGAGGAATTCCCATAATCCCAGCTGCGCCGTTCGTTACTTTTCCACCATTGATAATAAAAATACGGATAATCTCTGCCACACCAAGCGTTGCGATTGCTAGATAATCTCCTTTCAAACGGAGAGTTGGCAAACCAACCAAGAGGGCTACTCCACCTGCAAGTACCATTCCAACGAGTAGCGAAATAGCAAAACCTGCATAGCTAGGCATCATTTTCCCGAGAACACCAACTGAGTAAGCACCAATAGCCATAAAACCAGCATGCCCAAGTGAGAATTGACCTGAAAAGCCAACAATCAAGTTCAAACCGACTGCCATGATGATGTTAATCCCAATTTGTTGTACTACTTGGATATAGTAGAAGTTCAAGATACCTGTTGCAACGAGTCCTTGAATGACTCCAAAACCAGCTAGTAAAACAGCTAGCCAAATTGCATTTACTTTTAGATTTCTTGCCATGATTACACCTTCTCTTTCACGTTTTTGCCAAGAATACCACTTGGTCTTACCAATAAAATGATAATCAAGACAATGTAGACAATCGCATCACGGAAGGTATCTAAGCCAATAACATAGGTAAAGGTTTCAATGACTCCGATAACAAAGCCACCTAGCGCAGCACCAGGAATAATTCCGATTCCGCCTAGAACCGCAGCAACGAAGGCTTTCAAACCAGGTGTCATCCCCATAAGTGGCTCAATCTGGTTGTAGTATAAACCGAGTAAGACCCCTGCTGCTCCTGCCAAGGCTGACCCTAACGCAAAAGTAAAGCTAATCGTACGATTGACATTGATTCCCATTAGCTGTGCTGCATCGCTATCAACAGAAACAGCACGCATGGCTTTCCCCATCTTTGTTTTCTGAACAATCAACTGCAAGGCTACCATCAAGAAGAGAGACACTCCCAAGATAATCAATTGGATACTGTCCACGGTAATAGGGCCAAGGTTAAATTTTGTTGCATCTAAGACCTGCGGAAAAGGCTTGACATCCGCGGTGAAGAAATAAACCATGATGTATTCCAAGAAGAAGGAAACGCCAATCGCTGTAATCAAGGCTGCGATACGAGTTGAATTCCGTAACGGTCGATAGGCTAAAAATTCAATTACAACGCCTAAAATTGCTGTTCCAATCATGGTAGCAATCAAGGCAACGAACAAGCGGAGACCACCATTTGAAATAAAGGTTAGCTTATTTAAAAAATAATATCCCATAAAGGCTCCCATCATGTAGAGATCCCCGTGGGCGAAGTTAATCAGTTTGATAATTCCATATACCATTGTATACCCCAAGGCCAACAAGGCATACACAGAACCTAAAATCAAACCATTGACCAGTTGTTGAAGCATGTGTTCACCAAACTTTCTAAAAAATTGATACTAGCTCCTGTCCTAATACAGGGCTATTCTTTGACTGTCTATACATGGCAATGGAGTCTGGGACAATCGTCCTAGACTCCTTGCTTGTATCAGTAAATAATAATGACTATTATTGATTATTTAGCGGTTTCTGCTAGAGATACTGTATCAACTGTGTCTGCTTTACCGTCTTTCAAGCTCACCACGTAAACAGATTTTACAACGTTGTGGTCTTTGTCGATAGACATTTTACCAGTTACACCGTCAAAGTCTTTCAAAGCAGCCAATTTATCTTTTACTTCTACAGAGTTTTTAGTTCCTTTTGATGCTTCTGCTGCCATATAAACTGAGTCATAAGCAAGTGCTGAGAACATTGAAGGCTCTTCACCGTATTCTTTCATATACGCATCGTGGAATCCTTTGGCACGGTCGCTTGCTGACGGAACAAAGGCAGAAAGGTAGTAAACTTTGTTGGCTGCTGAAGCTGTTGCCAATTCTGCAAACAATGGTGAGTCAAAACCGTCTGAACCAAGGATTGGTTTGTCAATACCAAGACCACGTGCTTGTTTGACGATTGTCCCTGTTTCATTGTAGTAACCTGGCATGATAATGGCATCAAAGTCAAGACCTTTTAATTTTGTAAGGGCTGCTTGGAAATCTTTATCACCTGAAGCAAAGGTAATAGTTGAGACAATCTCACCCTTGTAAGCATTTTGGAAGGATTCTGCAACACCTTTACCATAATCTGAAGAGTTATCATAGTAAAGAACAACTTTCTTAGCGTTCAAGTTCTTTGTCGCATATTCTGCCATGATTTCACCTTGGTATCCATCCGTAAAGGTTGTACGGAAGAAGAAATCTTGTACTTTTCCTTCGCTGTTCACAACGAGGTCTGTTTGCGTTCCTGAAGGAGTAATCATTGGTACACCTGCAGCTGTTACGTTTGCGATAGAAGCGCCTGACGCACCTGAAGTTGCAGGGCCGATGATAATATTTACACCTTCACTAGCAAGGCTGGTTGCAACAGTCGCTGCTTCAGCAGTTTCTGATTTGTTGTCTTTCGCAACTACTTCGATTTTTTTACCGTCAACACCACCTGCTGCATTGATTTCTTTTACAGCAAGGTCAGCACCATTTTTTTCTGTTTGACCATAAGATGAAACAGCACCTGACAATTCTAAGTTATAACCGATTTTCAATGTATCTTCTTTTAATTCCGTACCAGTCGCAGATGAGTTGGTGCTCGATACATTTCCGCAGGCAGCAAGAAGCGCTGCAGAAGCAAAGCTAAGCAATGCTAATTTGAATTTACTTGTTTTCATAAAAACTCCTTAAAACTTTCTTAATTTTTGCGATGTATCTAATATACTGAATTATCTGAAAATTGTCAACAAAAAAAGAAAAATAATTTTACAAACTATTTTTCTCTTCTTCTTGACGCCATAAACTGCCGACAAAATCCCTATCCATTTCTTTAAAATGCGACGGAACAACTTTTTTCACAAACCGTTCTTTTTTTAATGTGGCCATCAAAGTTTCAACGCTCTCCTGAGGAACATATAACAGTAAATAGCGCAAACGCCTAGAATGATAGATAATATCTCCATATTGACTCAATTTTCGCGCATCGCGGTTGTAATGTAGATAAACTGCTAAACTCACTCGTTCTTGTTTTTCAAATACCATACGTTTCCTCTTTCACTTCTTCTATTTGCTATTATATCAAAAAATAGGCCATTTGATAATGATGAGCTTTATTTGTTTTGGGTAATCTTTCAAGAATGGCTGTATAGCTTAAAACAAACAAAAATGACAAATTCGCCAAGCTGGTTTGTCATTTCCAACGTGAGACAATCTCACCTCTTATTTTAACTGATTATTTTCCATAATCTGGTCAATAAAGCCATATTCAAGGGTTTCTTTAGCACTCATCCAGTAATCACGTTCTGCATCTTTGTGGATTTGTTTGATACTTTTTCCTGAATTGTCTGCTAGAATTTTTTCTAGTGTGTTACGGGTTTTTAATAGGTGCTCAGCTGCAATCGCCATATCAGTCTGTTGCGTACCACCACCAGTACCACCCATTGGTTGGTGAATCATGTACTCTGCATGTGGCAACATGAAGCGTTTGCCCTTAGCACCACTCGACGCAATAATGGTTCCCATGCTAGCTGCCATCCCCATAACAATGGTTTGGACATCTGCCTTGATAAAGTTCATGGTGTCCACAATAGCAAGACCTGCTGAGACAGAACCACCAGGAGTATTGACATAGAGATAAATATCCTTGGTTGGATCTTGCGCATCAAGGAAGAGCAACTGGGCAATGACAGAATTTGCCATATTGTCTTCAACTGGGCCTGTCAACATGATAATACGATCTTTTAAGAGGCGTGAGTAAATATCATACGAGCGTTCCCCACGGCTAGTTTGTTCAATAACTACAGGAATCATAGTATTCTCCTTTTCGATTTTGAGATTATTATACTTAAATAGTCAAAAAAGGTCAAATAAAAAACTTGGGAGAACTGAAATCCAACTCTAAAAAGGAAAATTGATGAACTGGCTTATACAGTTAGAGACTATCAGTCCAAAGAAGTAACCGCCCATTACATCATATCAGGTGGTCAATTTTTATTATCTTTATCAATAACTTCTTTAATTTTTTCCATTAGTTTTTCATAAAACGCTTCAAACTTGTCTTCATTATCTCGTAATTCTGCTGCAGGAAAGTCCTTTAATTCACTGGACTGAATATCCACTCCATCGAGCATTGGTCCTGTCCAGTTACCGTATGTATCTCCAGAAAAATAAATAGCTTGCTTCTTATCAGAACCTCTAAAATATATATAAATTCCCTGCCCCTTACCTCTCGTTAATTCAAGTTTAGAAATATTTTCAATCTCCACTTTATTAGAGATTCGATCTTCTTTTTTTTCAGTCCCAAACAGAGTTGGTTCATCTAGCGAAAATCCCTGACCGGTAGTCATTTTATTGAATAATTTTCTGATTACATATTGAACATCCTCATTAGGCGAATGATTTTGCTTTTTATTTAAATTGCCAGTAGAAACTGTCTCGGACATATCAAATAATTGAATAAAAGTAGTATCATCTGTATCGTTGCTAATGAGTTCCTCTAAAATTTGCATAAAATTTTGAAATTCATCTACTAAATCATTCCCCTCTTGTTTATATTTTTTAATTATACCCTTAATGACATCCTTTCTGGGAGGAAAATCTTCTTTTAGACTTTCTACCAGCTGTAGATATTGATTTTCATACGCATATTGCATGCATACAAGTGCAAAAAGCATCAATTCTCTATTTGATTTATCTTTAGTCGCATCTTCAAAAATGTTTAACAGAAGACTAAAAGAATTCAATAAGCGATTGATACTCCTAGGATTTGTTCCAATTGAGTATTTAATCAATGGAATAATCTGTCGCTTTATTGTTGCTTCATCCCATTTCGTATTCGTCAAATTAAGATTATTAATCGAATCTCTAATGTAATTCTCAATATTATAATGTGCAACCGGAACAGTAAAAGGTACTTGTATTAATTTATCAAAAAAGGCTCTACCTTTTGCTGAATCAACATCATCTCCATATTTATTTTTAACCCCAGTAACAATTACATCATAATCTATCGCCAGGACAAAAACACAATTCTTCGATTCAAGGAACAACTTGAGCACTTCAAGTATTTCAACAGCTCTTGATGGGACTAGCCTATCTAAGTCATCTATAAAAATCACTATTTTTTTATATTTTTCATTCTTCAAACTATCTTCTACAATTTTATTCCAATTCTCTACTAATGATTTAATATTATCATTCTTTTCGAATGTATCTTTGACTTTGTCTGTCAAATCATCAGAAATTTTCTCCATATTTAAATAAGGCAGATCAGAATAGGCAACGCTTCTTGTAAGTAATGAAGCTATATTGGCAAGAAATTCTTTTACACTCTTATCTTTTTCTGATGAAATTTCCCTCGTTAAATCATAAATCAACGAAATTGGCAAGTGAGTATCCATATCAAATTGAGAATACTGCCAGGTATTAAAAAATATAGATTTAATTCCCTCCCTTTCCAGAATATTTCTAACTTGATAAATAATACTTGTTTTACCCGTACCCCAATCACCTTGAACAGCGATAGTTAATGGTGCTTCACACTTCTTAATAAAATTAGAAAGACCAGTGATATATTTCCCTATCCCAAATTTATCTTGAGCTGTAGGACTATCTGTAAAAGATATTTGCTTCTTTTTGAACATTATACTTCCTCCAATCGGTTCTTCATTGGTGCCATCTGAGCAGTAATTACCGTAAATTCAATTTTTTCTTTATAATTTCATTATAACATGAAAACGGTCTCATTAAACAGTGAAATACAACGTTTGCACCTAGCTTTTCAACATTTTATATATTCTACATATGGTAGCTATTAAAAATATGATACATCAATCGAAATCTGTTAATAGACTCACAGCAATTATAGAAAACACCTATAGAGGTTGCTTTAGTTTCGTCTCTAAAATAGTCAAGTAAGGTCAAATAAATTTAAAGCACGAAAAATTCTACTTTTCGCAAATGGAACTCAGACCAGCTTTATTCTAAACCTATCTTTATATGCAAATGAATAAACTCCCAATGTAAAAAGAGTGAGCACAAGTGATTTTTGCGAATCACAATTGAGCTTCACTCTTATGTTTCTTATTTTGTACCGAACAATCGGTCTCCTGCATCTCCCAATCCTGGAACGATATAGCCTTTTTCATTTAATTTTTCATCTAGGGCTGCGGTGAAAATATCCACATCTGGATGAGCTTCTTGAAGAGCTTTGACACCTTCTGGTGCTGCAACAAGGCAGACAAATTTGATATTAGTTGCTCCGCGGTTTTTAAGTGAATCAATTGCCAAAATAGCAGAGCCTCCAGTTGCAAGCATTGGGTCTACTACAAAAATTTGACGTTGGTCGATGTCCTCTGGTAATTTGACCAAATATTCAACTGGTTGCAGGGTTTCTTCATCGCGGTACATTCCGATATGACCAACTTTGGCCGCGGGTACCAGACTAAGTAGACCATCTACCATCCCAATTCCGGCACGTAAGATTGGAACAATCGCTAATTTTTTCCCTGCGATTTGTTTTTGAACTGTTTTGGTAATCGGTGTTTCAATTTCAACATCTTCTAATGGCAAATCACGTAGCACTTCATATCCCATCAACATAGCAATTTCATCAACTAACTCACGGAAAGCCTTTGTTGACGTATCTGTACGACGTAAGATAGACAATTTATGCTGAATAAGTGGATGTGCAATAACTTGGAATTTCTCCATGATGTAACCTCTTCTATTTGTTTTTTCTATTTTACCAAAAAATATGAAAAAAAGCTTGCCAAAATGGCAAACTTTTCGTTAGAAATAAGATGTCGGACATTACTTTTTCTTGAAAACCAAGGCTTCATAAGGTCGAAGAACTTGGTGGATGCCGTCAGATTCCTCTTTATAGTTTCCAATGAAAATCGTACCTCGCTCCCCATCGTTCAGGCGATAATGTTGAAATTGCTCGCTAAAGTTCACCAAGACAATAAATTCATTTTGTTCATCATATTTACGATAGGCAAGAACAGCATCATTCCTCGTATCAAGTGCCTCATATTGTCCCTGTGCCAAACAAGGATAGTTTTTTCTCGCCTGAATGAGATGCTGATAGGTATAAAAAATTGAATCCACCTGAACGAGGGCTGATTCGACATTGATTTCTGGATAATTTTGATTCAGAGAAAGCCAAGGCTGACCAGTAGTAAATCCAGCTTCTGCCTGATTCGTCCATTGCATTGGTCTTCGAGCATTGTCACGCCCTTTGGCATTTATGGAGCGAATAATATCTTCATGAGTGTAGCCTTGCTCTATCCGTTCAGCATACATCCTTCTTGTCTCAATATCATCTACTTCGTCAATTGATGCAATTGGAGTGTTGACCATTCCAATTTCTTCACCTTGATAGATGTAAGGCGTACCAGACATAAAATGAAGATAGATAGCAAGCATTTTCCCACTGATTTCACGGAATTCTGGCAGATCATTTCCAAATCGTGAAATCGCTCTTGGTAAATCATGGTTATTCCAAAAAAGCGAATTCCAACCTTTCCCAATCAATTCTGTTTGCCATTTAGACATGACTTGATGGAGCTTAGCAGGTTCTAGCGGTGCCAAATCCCATTTTTCCTTTCCTTCTTGCTGGTCAAGACAGACATGCTCGAATTGGAAAATCATAGAAAACTCCTGTCGCTCTGGATGGGAATAAAGCATCGCACGCTCCGGCGTTGCACTCCAAGTCTCTCCTACCGTGACAATGTCATGCTTGCCAAATGTTTTGTCATTTAACTCCTGGATCAAAGGATGTAGAGTTGGACCTTCAGCTGTGATCAATTTTTCTGGTTCTTTACCAATCAGATCAATGACATCCAAGCGGAAACCGCCCACGCCCTTATCTAACCAAAAATTAATCATATCCCAGATTTCTTGTTTGACAGCTGGATTTTGCCAATTGAGATCTGGCTGTTTGACTGAAAATTGGTGAAGATAATACTTACCTAAGTGAGGAACATACTCCCAAGCACTTCCTGAAAAGCTGGATTTCAGCTGGTTTGGTTCATCCGCCCAGATGTAATAATCATGATACGGATTATCTGGTCCTTTTAGAGCTTCTTGAAACCAGATATGTTCATCAGAAGTATGATTTAACACCAAATCCATGATAATTTTAATTCCATGTTTACCACCGACCGCAATTAATTCCTCCATATCCTCCATCGTTCCAAACTCCGGCGCAATCGCTTGATAATCACTGATATCATAGCCGTTATCATCCATCGGAGATTGATAAACTGGACTGAGCCATATTGCATCGATTCCCAACTTTTCCAAATAAGGTAATCGGCTCGTAATCCCTTTTATATCACCAATCCCATCTCCATTTGAGTCTTGAAAACTTCGAGGATACACTTGATAAATGACCGCGTTTTTCCACCAATCTGTTTTCATTATTCCACTGTTCCTTTCTTTAACTCCTTTATGATGTGCGCTGGTTTGCTACGATAACATTATCTCCAAAAGACTTCGTGACAACGGAACCTGGTCCAACTACGGCATTGCCGCCTAAGACAACTCCTACCAAGATCATTGCTCCTTCACCAATCCATATATTATCTCCAATTGTAATCGGTTCTCCGTATTCTAGGCCTACACTCCTATTCTCTGCCTCAAGCAAATGCATGGCTGTATAGGTCCTAGCATAGTATTATTACCGATTGTCCCCAAGCAGGTATCTAAGACTACCCAGCCAGAATTAGCAAAAAAATCCTCTCCAACAGAGACATTTGAACCATAAGGCGTTTCGACAGCATTACGTTTACCAGTCCCACCTAAGATTCTTTCGTCATTTGCAAACGCTTTAAACATATAACTACTGATTTACTCGTTCGCACATTTTACAAGCCTGCAAACGAAGATAATCAATTCGTCATCAGCTGCATTATAAAGCAGACCGTTAACATCTTTTCTTTTTCTGTCATGACGACCTCCTACTTAAAAGATCGAGGAATATAACTATTTTCACTCACTCTTTCATTCTATCAGTTATAGTAAAATTTGAATGTTTTTACCCTCAACTATTTCAAGAATTTCAAAGTTTTTTGCTTGTAGATTAGCTGTCATCTGAGCAGAAATTCCTGCATCAAAATTATTCCAAACAATCTGTAGTGTATACTCATCTAACATCTGAACAGAAAATTCTCCATCAAAGGCTGGGCTAGTGTTACGGAATTTTAAAAGTTTAAAGAGAGATTGTACGACTGGACGTTCTACTTCTCGCTCAATTTCTTCTAAGTCATAATAATGGCGGTTGATATTGCGCCCTTCTTTAGAAGATTCTAGTAATTCAATATCATTTTCTCCGGCCAATAACCCAACGTAATAAATTTGTGGAATCCCTGGGGCAAAGCATTGCAAGACACGCGCTAAAAGATAGGCTTGGTCATTATTTCCTAAAGCTGAATAATAAGTACAATTAATCTGATAAATATCCAAGTTATTATAAGCTTCTGTACTGTAAACCTTTTTTACATTTGCACCTTGTGCATAGAGTGCTTCACGTGTCTCTTCTATCTCTTCATCGGTCAGTAAGTCCTTGACATCCACCACTCCAATTCCATCATGAGTATCCAATGTCGTAAATTGCTTACGAGGACAAATTTTCATCCAGTGGACCAAGCGATTAACATGACCAGAATACAGAGCATGAAGAACCAGCATCGGCAAAGCGAAGTCATAAACATAGTAGTCTTTCTCTGCAATCTTCTGCTGAATCGTATAGTGCTCGTGAATTTCCGGTAGAATCTCAATTCCTTGTGGTGCGAGGAGACGACGTGGAAAATGAAGCATCTCCCAGATATCTGGTTCTACAAAGAAACAGTTCGTCCCTATTTTCTTATTGGCATAGGCAAAGGCATCCAAGCGAATAATCGAAGCACCATGTTTGGCTAGACTCTCCAGATTTTCCTCAATAAACTGACGCGTCGTTTCTGTAGTCACATCAAGATCAATCTGTTGTTCATCAAAGGTACACCAAACTTTTTCCTCACTACCATCAGCAAACTTAGCAATACGATAAGGAGCACGAGGTTTGCGCTTGTAAATCAAGTCAATATCTTCTTGACTTGGTTCTCCATTTGGCCAAAAATTTTTGTAACGAATAAATAAGTCAGCGTACGGTGACTTATCTTTTTTCTCTAAAAAATCCAGGAAGTGCGGTGATTGAGCTGAAATATGATTAATCATGAAGTCAAACATGAGATAATATTCTTTGCTAAGAGCTTCCACATCATCCCAATCTCCGAAGGCTGAATCGACTTTCGTGTAATCCATCGGGGCAAATCCGCGGTCGCCTGATGATGGGAAGAAGGGTAGAATATGGATCCCTCCGACCGTATCCTTAAGCGGACCTTCCAACACTTTTTTCAGCTCCTTAAGATTTTTTCCTAAACTATCTGAATAAGTAATCAACATAGCTTGGTTTTTAATTTTCATAGATTCCTCCTTTTTGATGTTTGCATCTCTATTTCACCGATCCGCTGGTCATTCCTGAGATAATGTGTTTTTGGAATACCAGATAAACAATCAAGATAGGGATAATACCTACAACGTAAGACGCAAAGGATGGTCCGTAATCACTGAAATACATCCCCTTGTAATTATACTGGAAGAGAGGTAATGTCCACATCCTTTGGTCACGGTTCAAGACTAAGAGTGGTAAAAGAAAATCATTCCATACCCAAAGAGCATTAATGATGAGGACAGTGGCATGCATTGGCTTCATCAGGGGAAAAATAATTTTCCAGTACATCGTAAATTTATCACATCCATCAATCGCCGCCGCTTCGTCCATTTCCTCTGGTACAATTGTCTTGATATAGCCTACGTACAGAAAGAGAGCTTGCGGTACAGCATAAGTCAAATATAGAATGATAAGCCCAATGATATTGTTTAATCCAATGCTAGACATCAACTTAGTCATCGGTAGCATAATCACTTGAAAGGGAACAAAAATCCCGATAATTAAGAAAAAATAAATCATGTTAAAGGCAGTTCTACGATTCATGTGACGGGCAACCGCAAAAGCTGCCATCGGAATAACCAGAATCATCAAAGCTACTGCAACAATCGTGATAATCGCTGAATTCCCAAAATATTGGACAACTCCGTCTTCAAAAAGGCGGGCGTAATTAGCTAAAGTAAACTGTTTTGGTAAGCCAAAGAAATTACTGGTAATTTCTTTGGTTGGCTTGAAAGAACTCATTACTGTCACAAGAAGGGGAATAAACATAAAAAGGATGCCAGTACAGAGAATCAGATATACCCACCAATTTTTTTGTTTTGCTTTCTTCATAAGAGACCACCTTATACTTCAAACTTTTTAGAAATCTTCATCTGTACAAGTGAAATGACAATGATGAAGAGGAACAGAATAACTGCAAGGGCATTCGCATTTGAGAATTTATTATGCACAAAAGCGTAATTGTAAACTAGCAGACCGAGCGATTCTGTCTTCCCATCTGGCCCGCCACTGGTAAGAGCAAAAATTAAGTCAAAAGCGGTTAACCCTGATTTCATTGCAAGGATAAAGACTATACTAATTGACGGAAGCAAGTAGGGTAATTCGATTTGAAAGAACTGTTGAGTACGATTTGCTCCGTCAATTGCTGCTGCCTCTTTGACATCTTCAGGAATACTTTGAAGACCTGATAAAAAGATAATCACCGGCATAGCAAGCCCCTGCCATAAAGCAACAAAGAGAACAGATGGAATAACTGTATTTTCTTTCACCAATAGGTTTTCTTGTAGCCACTCAATCTGCAATAGTTCTCCAACTTGAGTAAAACCATAGTTAAATAATTGGACAAAAATCAAGCCTAGCGTCACTGTGGATAGAACTGCTGGAAAAAAATACCAGGTTCTGAAAAAACCAACTGCTTTGATTTTCCGATTGAGCAAGGTCGCAAGCCAAATTCCTATCGCAATTTCACCAACAATTAAGCCAATTGTAAAAATGACTGTAAATGCCAAACTCGTATAAAAATCAGGATTGTTTAAAATATCAATATAATTTTGAATCCCAATAACTTGGTAATTTCTAGAAATACCATTCCAGTTCGTTAAACTGTAAAAAATACCTGTAAACAACGGATAAAAGAAAAAGATGAGCTGTAAGGTAATTGGAATTGCCACAAACAAATATGCCCAATATTTTGCGATAAAACCTTTTTGATTCATTTTTGCTCCTCCTTAAAATAGTAGTAATAAAAGCGATGAAAGGTCCAGTCTTTCGCCTTTTTAAGCTGGTTTTTAGCAAACCAGTTTTAAGAGACCAAAAATCAGTCCTATGTGTACTATAGATGACATAAGATGTCCTCGTGTCACATCTATACAATGATAATACTACCAGCTGGTACCAGTCTGACTGCCTACTAATACCAGCTAGATAGATTTATCAACTCATTATTTCTTCATTGGATCAAAGAAGGCATTGAGATCTTTGACAAGTTCTGCTGAATCTGGTTTTTTCACCGTTTCAACTGTGATATTCCAAAATTCGTCTTCTGATTGCCATTCGCTTTGAAGCCATACAACATGCTTATCTGTAAAGGCATATTTTGTAACACCCTCTGTTTCCATGAATTTACCTTCTGTTTTCACTCCTTCAACAGAAACAGGTGAACCATCTACATCATAATATTTTTGAAGAACTTCTGGCCGAGAAAGGTATTCAAGAAATTTTTTCGATTCTTCTGGATGCTTTGAACTTGCGCTGACTGATAGAGCAAGGTCCGCTGCTCCGACAGTGAAATCACCGCCTTCTTTCTCACCAGGAAAGGCAAACATACCATATTCAAATTCTGGGTCCTGTTGATTTACAGCAGTAGCTGCCCATGTACCTTGTGGAAGCATGAGTGCATCTCCAGCTGCAAACGAAGCGACAGCATCTGCATAAAGAGCTCCTGCAAATCCTTTTTGACCGTTATCTGTTAAAAGGGCTAGCCGTTTGGTAACGGCTTTGGCATTATCGTCGTCTTTTACACCACCTTTTGGAGTACGAATCAATAAATCTTCTGCTCCATCAAATCCTCCAGCAACTGTCACCCAAGCTAATTGATGATAACCATTTAACGACCAAGCATCATTCAGAGAGAGGGCAAAAGGTGCTGCCTTGCCATCAGACTTAATTTTGGCCACAAGTGCTTCAAACTCTGCATATGTTTTTGGAACTTCTAGGCCTAATTCTTTGAATTTATCTTTGTTATAGTAGATACCATAGGCATTAGCCGTGAGCGGTAAAGTATAGTTTTTACCATCTACTTCATATGGAGTCACTGCTCCGCTTTTTAAGTGCTCTAAACCAGCTTCCTTGTCTACTTCTAGGAAACGACCATCTGCTGCATATTCTTTAAAATCAGCATTTTGAGGATAAATATTGATAACATCTGGTGCTTCGTTGTTAGCCATACGTGTCTTCAAGACAGTTCCTGCGTCTGGCACGTTGGTGAATTTTACTTTGATATCTGGATTTTCCTTTTCAAAATCATTGATAATCTCCTGCAACACTTTTTGCATTTCAGGTTTTTGAGAGAAGTACTCAATCTCAACTTGATCGCTACCACCTGCACTACCGCAAGCTGCTAAGAAGGTGGCAAATGTACAAAGGGTTGCACTTTTGAGAAATGTTTTCATTTTCATACAATAAAATCCTCCTAAATTTTATTAAAAATATATTGTACACTAAAATAATCTTTTTGAACAGATGGCATCGTCAAACCAATGTTCATGAGTTCATCTCCATAGAAAGTCTCATTCAACTGCGAGCAGCTATATTGAACTTCTGGGTCTAGTCCTTTCAAGCGTACTTGTATAAGCGGTGCTTCTGGCTGTGCTAAAATTTTAACAAAGGTAAAGACTGCCTGACTTCGATCCTCATTGACATAAATCGTCGACTGAGTATTGCTCGTTCTTGCTAGACGATAAAATTGTCCGTTTTGAATCGTTTGGCGAATAGATTTATAGGTCGCTACCTGCTCAGTAATTTCCTCAATTTCTTCTTTTTCTAAACTCGTCAAATCCAATTCATAGCCAAATGCTCCCCCCATCATCGCAATGTTGCCACGTGTTTCCAATGGTGTTACTCGACCAACTTGATGATTAGGTACAGCAGATACATGTGCTCCGATAGAGTTTACTGGATAAATCAAACTCGTTCCTTCTTGGATAGATAATCGACCAATAGCATCGGTATTGTCACTAGCCCAGGCTTGTGGCATGTAGTACATCATGCCCAAATCATTGCGACCACCTCCACCTGAACAACTTTCAAATAAAATGTGCGGAAAACGTGTGGTTAACTCTTCTAAAATCCGATACAGCCCTAACATATAGCGATGATGAAATTCATATCGTTCATTATTTGCCAATCTTTCTGGCATGCTAGTAATATTTCGATTCATGTCCCATTTAACATAGGTAATAGGTGCTGACTCTAAAATTGATCCAACTGACTCAATAATATAATCACAGACCTGTTCCTGTGATAAATCCAGAACTAGCTGCTCACGGCTATAAATCGGATCACGACCGGTTATCCCAATTGCCCAATCAGGATGTTTACGATACAAGTCACTATTAATTGAAATCATCTCTGGTTCAAACCATAGACCAAATTCCATTCCTAAATCATTAATCGATTGAGCAAGGCCACCTAGACCATTTGGCAATTTTTGCCGATTAACAAACCAATCCCCTAGAGAAGATTCATCATCATTTCGACGACCAAACCACCCATCGTCTAATACAAAGAGCTCAATCCCCGTTTGGCTAGCTACTTTAGCTAATTCAAGAATTTTTTCTTCTGTAAAATCAAAGTAGGTTGCTTCCCAGTTATTAATTAGGATTGGTCTAACTTTATCAACAAAAGGACTTCTCACTAGGTGATACTTGATAAAATTATGACTATCTTGAGTCATGGCAGCCAGTCCTTGATCTGTATAGGAGATCAAGGCTTCTGGAGTTTGAAAACTTTGATGCTCTTCCAATCGCCAGCTAAATGCCTGGTCATTCAAGCCAATTCCCCAACGAGTATAATGAAGAGGACTCGTTTCAGCAAATGCCTTAAAATTCCCACTATAGACAAGATGCCCACTATATATTTCACCACTATCTTCTGTAATCCTTTCATCTGCCAAGGCAAGAAATGGGGTTTGTGCATGACCTGAAGCGCCCCTAACACTACTGATTTCATAACGTCCACTTGTTAACGGTGTCTGTGTCCACTCTTTCTCATAAGCATAGCGTCCCATCAGACTGTGCACAACAAAATCTTTTCGCGGCATATCTAACGTAAACGACAAGCATTTTTCAATAGTCGTCGCATGTTCCCCTGCTGTGATTTTCACTGATCGAGCAAGAAAATTCGCACTTTCAAACACGCTATAAAGCAAGGTGACCGTCACATCTGTCAACGCATCGTAGAGATCAATTTCTAGTGTCTCCACCTCATCTTCACTACCAAAACTACTTGGAAGCCCTTCCAAAGCAAACTTACCTTTGTAGATCCGATATGTTTGAAACTTCAAATCAAGCCCTACTCCAAATTCATTTCGGAGTTCCACACTAGCCATACGAAAATCACCAAGGCCATTACCACTATATTCCAAGGAGAGAGCTTCAAGTGAGAAGGTTCTATCTCCTGAAATTGGACTTGGAGCAAAAGCACGATCCAAATATGTTATTTTGTTACCTGTACCAAAATGATTTACTTTTTTTCCAAAATAGCGATGAACCAATTGTTCGTTCTCAAGGACTTGCATCACGTAGGAAAATTCCCTTGTCTGTAAGTGAAATAGTCGATTTTCGGCGAAAAATTTAATCACTTTTTATCTCCTTTATCTTTCTTATAGTAACAATTATAACAATTGTAAGCGTTTTTAAGAATGGATTTTTGTTACTAAGACATGGTATAATGTTTCCTGAGAGGTTAAGCAATGAATATCTTAAATACATACTATGAACTTGAGGGCCACAATGTGGATTTAAATGTAGACCACTATGGGGCTGAACAATGCGACATCAACTATTCTTTTGGACCATCTGTCCGTGATAATTATGTCCTCCATTTTATTCTATCAGGCAAGGGACGGTTTACAGTTAAGGGAAATACAACTGAATTGCAAGCAGGGGATCTATTTGTTCTCCCTCAAAACGAAGTAACCTTTTATCAAGCAGATAGCAAGGAGCCTTGGTCTTATATATGGGTCGGTTTCAGTGGGTCTCGTGCTCAAGCAATCCTCCAACAAACCCAATTATTGGAAGAATATTTCCTCCATTCAACTCTTTCCTCGCCCATTTTAAAAACAATGCAAACTATTACAAAAATTCCCATTCATAAACTAAATATCGTCACCGAACTCCAATTAGTAGGACAACTACAAACTTTACTGGCACAACTAATTGATGAATTTCCAAATAAGCAACTTTACGAAGCAACTAATTTAGCTCAAAACTATGTCCAACAAGCAATAAAGATGATCCATAGTCTCTACGATAAGCCCCTAAAGGTTACTGAAATAGCGGGAAAATTATCCCTAAGTCGTAGCTACCTGTATAAAATTTTCAAAAAAGAGACGGGGTATTCCATCAAAGATTATATCATCCGAGTGAAAATGAATCGTTGCTGTGAGCTCCTTCTCCATTCTGAGTTGACAATTACAGAGGTAGCTTTTTCTGTTGGTTACTTGGATCCTCTGACTTTTAGTTCTGTTTTCAAGCATCACTTTCATATGAGTCCCAGTGACTATCGAAAACAACATATTTCTTCAGATTAATACTTTTCAAAAATCATGCAAAAAGCATTATTTGCCTAGCTGCAAATAATGCTTTTTCAATCTATTGATAAATCGAATTTCTAAAGTCATCTGTCTCAAGTAAATAAGCACGGTAAATGGCTTCTTTCAGTGCAAAGAGATTTGGTGTTGCTTTCTTCGCCTTAAAGGCCGCAAGGTCTGCCTGAATAGCCTCGTTTATCAAACGTTTCAGCGTTTCTGGAGTTGCTGTATAGGTCTGCTTATTATAAGTAAAGGTGACAGGCTTCAACTGTGCGACCTTATCTAAGCGACGTTTGTACATGGCTTTTTTAAAGTCATGGAAGTTTGAAAACTCATCGTTGGTAATTTTCTTGAGAATATACTCATCGTTAAAAGCTTTTCCTGCTGCCAACGCTTCGGCACGATATTGGTTGGATAAATAAGCTATCAATCCATCATATCCTGTTTCAGCTAGCACTTCATAAGCTAAGCGTTTGATGCTCAAGCTGTCTGAAGAGCCATTTGGATTGGTCAAGCCACTATAATTCGCTGCGAATAAAGGTGCGGTTTCGTAACCATTTTTGCCAATCTTGTTTTTATTGCTATGAAGGACATGCGTACCCAGAAGAATATCATTATCCACCAGATCGTTCACACTTGTAAAGGACAGCTGGTTCATCTCTTCCGCAGTTATTTGACGAAGTTTCGACTCACCTAGCTCATTTAAGCGTTCCAACTTCTTGTAGAACAGAGCTTGCTCTTCTTTTGGTAATTTAACCAAGGCGTTGCCTTCTAAGGCTTCTAAGGTATAGAGAACATCCATACGACCTTGGACGTATTCTTTTAAGTCGTTTGGAGTTTGGAAGCGATCCACCGACAAATTATGAACACGATTATTCACGAATTGACCTCCGCCAACTGTTGAAAAGTCTACGTGAGTGTTGAGTGCAAAAATAGCATTAGTAGCTGAAGTTGTCGATTGCAAGAGACCTTGAGCATAGATTTCTGCTCCAAATGCTTCTCGACGGCCATTTCCTCCAAGATAAATCGTCCCATCTAAATTATGGGTCATTTCATGAGTAAACACAGATTGCCCGTAGACATTTAGCATCGTATCAATGACAAAATGCACTAAGTTACCTGTCGCATACGCCCCTAAACCATTTGAAGTATAGTATTTTCCAATTGGCGCAAAGAAATCGGTCATACGGCTTGAGGCTTTTTCTCCAAAGCTCGGCATCCAATAAGCTGGCTTGTCTCCGAACCTCGGTATAGAATAACCATCCCAAGATGGAATCGGCATATCATTTCGACTAAATAACCGGTCTTTAACAGCAGGTTTTGCCATTCGATACCAGAAATCAAAATGATCTCGTTGCACCTTCGCATAGTAATCGACTACTTTATTGACACGCTCTAATTCACTTGCATACTTCTCAGGATTCGTTTCTTTGAGCGACATATCCATGTATCGGTCATACATCCCAAATGACAAAGTTGTCATATTACTCATGATGTAGATGCCTTCAGTGGTCAAGTTCAAAAGTGGTAAGATCATGCGAGGGTGGTCAATACGATTTAGTTGATCATAAATTTGATAAGGCTGGTCAGGTCGTTCCTTAGACTGTTCTTCTGCTATATGAGCTTTGGTTGCTGACTTAAACCAATCATTTTCGCTAAGAGTGGTAAATCTTGTACGGTAGGCGCTCAAATAATCACGGAGTTTCGCATAGCCAGATACTGGGGCAATCCATTTCTCATAGGTAGCTGGGTTGTTTTTTATCAATAATGAATCATTGCCCATACGACCGAGATTTGCTAGCCATTCAAGACTGTTGACTTGCTTACCAAAGAAGTTTTGATAGAAGGTAGCGAGTTCCCCAACATTCATATCACCAAATTGAATCTTATAGAGGCGGTTGAGATAGCTTGCTCCCACAAGTATCGCAACAGCATTCTTTTTCATGTAGTCCTTCATCTGCTCTTTGAGCGGTGTTGTTGTAAAGTCTCCTGCGACACTTTGGGCAAGCGCTGCTTCAAAGACTTCCTTGGCACGGCTATGAACTTCTTTAAAGGAATCCTTGAGATAAAGAACTTCTAAAATTTCTTTCTGATAAGTTTCAATTGGTGAGTGATTCGGAGTATCTATTTCCGCCTCAGGATGACCTTGGGTGACCTTCCAGACATCTTCTGAAAAGTACTCCAATCCTTCTACTCGCTTCATCGCTGTTGCAATAACTTCTGCCGGATCTGACATAAATTGTTCTGGCGTGTAGAGCAGGTCTGTTCCCGTCAGTTTATACTCTTGAATAGTATCAGAAGCGAAGGTTGATCCTGGAGTGACGGCTACGTATTCTACTGTACCGTCTCCGTAGTTTAAGAGCAGACGATTGATAGCAGACTTGTCCTTGTAGAAATCAGCCACAACTTGCTTGTCTTTCATCGGAACAACTGAGACGAGCTTGGTGGTGTATAACTTACTTGAAGAGTCAATCTTATTCCCTTGCTTGACAATATATTCACGATTGTAGAACGGCAAGAGTTTTTCCGTATTGCGATAAGCCATCTCACGCGCTGCCTCATAGTTTGGCAAGCTACTGTAATCAATGGTTTTCGATGTTTGACCAACAGATGATTCTTTGTCTGCTAAGGTAGCGGTTAGCCCCATGGCTTTGATTGTTTCAGCAGCAACTTCTGCCGTCACTTCGGAAATCTTATTGGACTTCACATTAGCCGTGGCTTTTCCTGCAACGCCATAAACTTCTGTTGCATTGAAACCGTCCCCCGTACCATTTAAGGTTGAACCGTTTGTGACAGGAAGAGCAGATACGATGCGATTAAAGACTGATCGTCCTGCATTTCCACTGACAGCACCGACTCGGCCTCCACCTTTATTTGCTAATAGACCTTCCACATAAACATCGGATACTGTGACCTTTCCTGTAGCAGTTCCGAGAACTCCACCAAATTCTTGTCCTGCCTTGACCTTAGTATCAATCATCACATGTGCATGTACTTTTTCGAGAGTACTATTGCCAATTTGCCCTACGACACCACCCGATTTCATTTCTGTATCGCTTGCTGTGGTAGCAATTTTCATATTGACATCAACATTACGAATACTTGTATTTGATTGAGCAGAATACACTAAACCAGCAATATTATTTGGAGCTGTAATACTGCCTTCAATCGCTACATTCTCAATCTTGGTTCCTGTCGCTTGATTCACAAGTGAAGCGACATTGGGTCTTGTCGACTGAATAGCCACATCAGCTAGATTGAGATTGGACAAAGTTGCTCCATTTGTACTTTCAAAGAGCGGGGCTTGCAAACCATAAATTGTGTAATTTTTTCCATCATGCAGACCATTTAGGGTTCCTGTAAACAGAGCGGTTACATAGCTCGCCTCTGGCTTGTCCATCTCTCCTGCACTCAAGTCAGCTCCCAAAGTGAATGTTCCACTTGGATTTGCATTGATCGAATTGATCAAATCTTTGAAAGAAGTATAGACACCATTTTGTGCTGGAGCAATCCGGCCAATCCTAAAGCTGTAGTCATCATCATAGTCGCCCGCTGTGTTTCGCTGAACGAGTTCAGGATGAGTAGCAACTACTTTAAAGCCATTGCCGTCAGCCACGATTGCCTTGATAGGCAGTTGAACTTCCTTGCCCGTTTCAGAAACAAAACTTGCAAAATAATCACCGACAGCACCAACTTCTGATAAACTGATAACCTTTGTCTTCACTCCATTTTTGTATGTGTAAAGCGCAAGATCACGTAGATTTTTCAGTTCAATCTGCTTGCGCTCCAAGACAAACGGTTCCACACGTTCTAGCATTTCACGCGCTTGCTCAGCTCCTGTATGATACTCAAAAATCGTTTTGAGCTGGTAGTCTACATCATAATCCAATCCTGGAATCACTGTTCCAGCCAATTTTTCCTTGGTCAAGATGACTTCTTTAACCAAGGTATCTCCTGAATAAATCTGAGCAGTAGCAGAAATAAAGGTATTGTCAGGATCAGTCAATTGATAGGTTACTCGAACTGATTTGTCCTTGTCTTGCTTTTCTAGGCTTTGCAACTCCAAGGTCGGCTTGGTGAAAGCTTTGTTTTGCAGAGCAGCTTCTGCTGCTTCTAAATTTTTCAGAGCCTCTTCTACCTTCTGCTTAGCTTCAGTAATAGCTTCTGGACTTGCAGTTTGGTCTACAATTGTAGCATTCGCCTCTGCTAGAATCGCAAGGGCTTTTTCTTTCGCTGCTTGATAGGCTGCCACACTTTCTGGTGTTTTGTTGGTCGTATCAACTTCTTTTTGTGAACCTTGATCTAATTTATCAGCCGCTACCATCAGCTCAAGTGGAGCAAGTGGTTTCGTTACAGTCAACACCTCTTCTCCCAAGACATCAACATGTTTTTCTGGTTCTGGAGTAACTGGAACGACTGGTTCAGATGTAGACGGAACTTCAGCCTCTGGCTCCGCAGGAGTAACTGGAACAACTGGTTCAGATGTGGACGGAGCTTCAACCTCTGGTTCCGCAGGAACAACTGGAACAACTGGTTCGGATGTGGACGGAGCTTCAACCTCTGGTTCCGCAGGAACAACTGGAACAACTGGTTCGGATGTGGACGGAGCTTCAACCTCTGGTTCCGCAGGAATAACTGGAACAACTGGTTCGGATGTGGACGGAGCTTCAACCTCTGGTTCCGCAGGAACAACTGGAACGACTGGTTCGGATGTGAACGGAGCTTCAACCTCTGGTTCCGCAGGAGTAACTGGAAGTTCTGACGAAGAGCCAACATCAGGAGTTGGTTGCTCTTCTGGACTGGATTCAACTGGGACTTCCTCTAATCGTAAATCAGGTTTATCAACTGTTGGAACATTTTCACGCGGGACTTCATAGTGCGGAACTTCGTCTACTGGTAAATCAGGTTTATCAACTGTCGGAATATCTTCACGCGGAACTTCATGGCGTGGAACTTCGTCTACTGGTAAGACCGGTTTATCGACCATCGGAATATTTTCACGCGGGACTTCATAGTTCTTTTCTGGTGTTGGAATAACAGGTTTGGTCGGAACAGCTGGTGAGACCGGATTAGTGGGAACGACTGGCGATGGGTTAGATGGCAGTTCCTCTACTGGAGAACTTGGTTCAACTGGCACCTCTTTGTTTGGCAATTCTGATGAGGAAGGTGCCTCTTGCGGTATAGCTGGATCTACCAATTCCTTTAACGTCTCTGTTCCCATATTTTGGACAGAAGATACTGGTGACTCTGTTCCCTTTCCTGTATCCATTTTAGGCGCATGTTCGACAATATAACCAACGAAGCGATATCCTTCAATATCACGTACCGTTTCTGGTAAAATCGTTCCATTTGCCACTGCAAATTCTTGCGTATAATTAGCAAAGAGAGTATGTGTAATAGCTGATACTTCTGCCACAGGTAGAACCTGGCCAAGACTGGTTACGACAAAAGCGGTCGCAAGCCAAGCTTTCTTTTTCTTATGAAAACTCACCGCACACACCAACAAGGCAGCTCCAGCAATAATTGTGAGGATTGAACGTTCTCTCATTCCCGTAGCTGGCAAGGCTTGCTGATCATTTGATACAGGGCGGTAAACCATGTAATAGGTTGTATCTCCAGAGACAACATCCGATGGCAAGGAACTAGTGATCAGCTTTTTCTCATCTTCTGTCAATTCTTCTTCACTAACATAGTGATAGGTAAGATGTGCTGTTTCTCCTTGCTCTTCAGCTCGTACAAGCGTTGGTGACAAGGCACCAACCAGACTCATTCCCAATAAAACAGAAGCTGCTCCAATTGAGAATTTTCGTATCGAAAAACGACTAATCTGTCGATATAATTCTTTCATTGCTTCTCCTCTTCCAGCATATTTCATAAAAGACTCTAATGAGTCGAGCTATACTTATTATCATACCATAGATTAGCACAATTAACACTTATTATTGTTTGACTACGCTAGTTCTTGGCCAACATTTCTACAGAAAGCAAAAAGGACTTTTTAAAAGCCCTTTCTTCTTTATTCATCATCCAATTGTTTTTGTTGATAGGCACGAGATAACCGCATCATCTCCGTATATAATTCTGTCAACGGCTGACGCAATGTCTCGTCATTGAGATAGCTACAAACTTTTTCAATGACTTGTGCTTCACGTCCACTATCCAAAACAGGAAGACCGTGTCCTTTCTTAATGGCTACAACTTCTAAAGCTGTCTGCATTCGCTCTTCAAACAAACGCACCAATTCTTTGTCAATCTGATCAATTTTTTCTCTTTGTTTTGATAACATGTTAACATTCTCCTATTTCTGTAAAATGACTACCCCAAGTGGATAGAAAATAGCGATGGCTGACAAGATAGACCAGATGAGCATCCAACAGCCAAATAGAAACGTATCGCGACTATTCGTCCAACCTGACCCAATCGAAATCGCTACATAGGGCATGGCTGGAGCTGTCACAAAGGCAAGTGAAGCCATAAAACCAATCGCACAGCAGATAACTGCAATATTGGCTGAAAATTGAGTTCCTGCCGATTGGAAAATCGTCAGAGCCATGGTTGTCACGACAGAAACTGTCACCAGATTAGAGGTAAAGTTGGTCTGAATACCTGCCCAAACGACAAAGAACACCACCATTGAAACTGAACTAAGCCCTACCACAAATGGTGATAATTGCTCATTCAAAAGAGCAACCACGCCTATTTTTTCGTTTGATAAAACCGTCCCCAAAGCCAAAGTTGCTCCGACTAAGAGCATACTTGGCCAGTGCACACCTTTTGAAATGGCTTCTGAAATATTCAATAGCGGCTTACCTTCTACATGCAATAAGGCCAGCACAGCTGTCATCAGTAGCGGTGGGAACATAATGCCAGCTTGTTTAAAGAAACTAGCAAATGCAGGAAAAGCACCTACTAAAATTTCAGGAACTAGCCACATAACGACCATGCCTAAAAAGAGTCCAACAATCCAGCTTTCTTGTTTATCAATTGGAGCCAAATCTCTCAAGCTATTCAGCTCCTTCAATTGAATCTCCTTGGTATCGATTTTGAACAAGAAGCGAATAGATAAGAGCAAGATGAGAAAGATAGCTAGACCTGCTGGCACAGCAAATTGCATATATTGTAAATTGCTAATGACTACCTTAGACATGGCAGCATACAGCCCCATAGCTGTTATAGCAAAGACATGGTTAATTGGCGTCATCGCTGTCCCAATCGCAATAGTAACAAACATGGCAATCAAGAGATGGGAAGCTGACTTGTCTCCTTTTTTCCAGCCAAATTGCAGGCAAATTTCCTCAAAAAGAGGTAGCAGGAACATAAAGATAACTGTCGGTGAAATCACGCTACTCAAGATAAGAACAACTCCTAAAAAAGCAGTGATGAAGCGTGATGGACGGCTCATTGCGAATCGACTGTGCACTACTTTTGACGTGACTCGTTTTAAAAACGAAGTCTGATTCAGGGCATAGGTCATCACAAAGGTAAACAGTAAAAATACAAATGTTGTATTCCCAAAAGACCACTGTGAAACCTGTCCATAAGTGATTTCTGGAATCAGTCCGAGACTAACTAATGTTAGTAAACTCGGCCAATCTGTTGCCACAAACAACCATAAAATCAAACTTCCAACTAAGGTTGCAAGAGCCGCAAAAGTCGGGCTTGGTAAACCAAATAACTGCCAATTCAAAGCTGTATTGAGAAAGGAGACTATGAGGACTCCCAATCCCAACATCGTACTCCATTCTTTCTTTTTCCACTGCATATCCCTATCTCCTATTTCGCTGTCTTATGCCCAAAGGCTGTAGCAATTCGCTCGCAGGCTTCTTGAACCGTTTCAAATGGTGCCGCTGCGTTAAAGCGAGCATGGTATAGGCCTTCTTTACCAAAGGTGATGCCGTCATTTAAGACCACACGCGCTTCCTTTCTCAACTTGTCCTGAATTTCTTCATGACTGAGAGTATAGGCTGAGAAATCGAGCCATAAGAGATAAGTACCTTCTGGCTTCATCACCTCAATCTTAGTATGACTTGATAAATAATCAGCGACAAAGCGAATATTTCGCTCCAAGACAGACCTCAATTCTATCAACCAGGGCTTGCCATAGCGAAAAGCTGCTTCTGTTGTTAAAAGACCTATCGCTGGGATTTCATGTTGATTATTGCGCAACTGCTGCTTGGTAAATTGCTTTCGCAAGCCCGCATTTGGAATCAAGGCAAAGCTGTTTTTTGTTCCAGCAATATTAAACGTTTTGGTCGCCGATGATAAAATGATGCTAAAGTCTTTAAAGGTTTCATCAACAGTATGGAAAGGGGTATGACGGTGTCCAAACAGAACTAAATCTTGATGAATTTCATCTGAAATCAGCAAAACGCCATGTTTTTGACACAAGTAACCAATTTGTGCCAATTCCTCCTTGGTCCACACACGCCCACCAGGATTGTGCGGACTACAAAAAATATACAATTTTACCTGATGCTCGATAAAGTCTTTTTCTAATTGGTCAATATCCAATTCAAACCGGCCATTTTTCTTAATTAGAGGATGAGTTACCAGCTGACGTTGATTGAGCTTGACTGTACGAGCAAAAGGAGGATAGACAGGCGTATTGATGAGAACAGCATCGCCTTCCTTTGTAAACGCCTGAAGTGCAACTGAAATCGCGGGAACTACGCCATCAATTAAAACAATATCATCTCGCTCGACCTCATAACCATGCTCCATCTTCTCCCAGTCCATAATGCTCTGATAGAGGGTATCGCTAGCATAAGTATAACCAAAGATATAGTTGGTGGCGTATTGCGTAACTGCTTCTTGAATCTCTGGAAAAGGAAGAAAATCCATATCGGCTACCCACATCTGAAGAAGATCTGGATCTTGCTCGCTGCTTTTCCATTTTACCGAATGCTGGGCTAAGCGGTTCGGCCGTGTTGTAAAATCAAATCTTCCCATTAGTCGTCCTCCAATGCCTGTTTCAAATCATCAATTAAATCTTCTGCATCTTCAATACCAATGGACAAACGGAGCAGATCATCTGTCAAGCCGTAGGAATGACGAACTTCTGCAGGAATGTCTGCATGAGTTTGGGTTGCTGGATAGGTAATTAAACTTTCTACACCACCTAGACTTTCTGCAAAAGTAAAGACTTTTAGTTGATTTAAAATAATAGGAATTTTCTGCTCATCTAAGACCTTAACAGACACCATGCCACCTTTTCCTGTATAGTAAACCTCGCGAACGGCTGGTGATTGCCGTAAATAATCTACTATTTTCTGAGCATTTTTGGTAGAGCGCTCCATTCGCAAGGAAAGTGTTTTAAGACCTCTCATGAGCAAATAAGCATCAAAAGGAGACAGAGTTGGACCCGTTGTATTTTGGTCATAAAAGAGCTTGTCATATAAGGATTGGTCATTGGTTACTAGCACACCCGCTAGGACATCATTGTGACCAGACAGATACTTGGTAGCTGAATGAAGCACCACATCCGCTCCTAGGGGGATTGGATTTTGATAAATAGGACTATAAAAGGTATTGTCTACGATGAATTTTGCCCCGTGGGCATGCGCTACTTCCGCTACTCTGGTAATGTCAAATTCTACCATTAAGGGATTGGTCGGTGTTTCAATAAACACATAGTCCGTTTCATCTGTAATCTGATTTAGTAATTCCTCCTCGTTCGTTGCATAGGTAAAGCTAAAGCGCCCGTTTGCTTCCTGCTCATTGAACCAACGGAAACTACCCCCGTACAAATCTCTAGCAGCTACAATCCGACTCCCAACTGGAAAACCACTAAACAGCAAGACTAAGGCAGCCATACCAGAACTTGTCACCAAGGCATAATCCGCCTGTTCAATAGCCGCCAGTGTCTTCTCCAAATTGGCCCGTGTTGGATTTTTCGTCCGTGTATAGTCAAAGCCAGTCGATTGACCAAATTCAGGATGTTGATAAGTCGTTGATAAATGAATCGGTGATACCAAGGCACCTGTCTTTTCATCTGCATTGATTCCAACATGCGCCAATAGCGTGTCTACTTTATAATCTGCCATGTCTTCCCTCCCTTTATGAATATACTAGTTATTTTAGCATTTATTCGGAAAATTTTCACCAAAAGCTGAAAAAATGCTATAGTCTTTTCCACCCTATAGCTATAGTTTCTTCTTATATCCTCTCTTTTGCTTGTCAATCTTTCCTAATCAGTTTACAATAGAACTATGATAAAACTAGAAACCGTATTACGTATTTTAAAAAACGATCAGAATTTCCGCCAAATCCTACACCAAGGGCATTATTTCTATAACTGGCCTGATGAGGAAGTCTTTCATCAAATCAGTTATGATAGCCGCAAAGTGGATGAAAAGACTCTCTTTTTTGTCAAGGGAGCTCAATTTAAGCGAGAATTTTTGGAAACTGCCATCACACAGGGCCTCCGCTTTTACATTGCTGAAACGGACTATGAAGTCGGCATTCCAGCCATTGTAGTAACGGACATCAAACAAGCTATGAGTTTGATTGCCATGGAATTTTACGGTAATCCGCAGGACAAGTTAAAACTCCTCGCCTTTACTGGTACAAAAGGGAAGACGACTGCTGCCTACTTTGCCTATTCCATCCTCACCCAAAGCCATAAGCCTGCTATGTTGTCCACGATGAATACGACTTTAGATGGACAAACCTTTTTTAAGTCGACTCTGACTACGCCTGAGAGCATTGATTTATTTGCCATGATGGCAGAAGCTGTTGCAAATGGCCGTACTCATTTAATTATGGAAGTTTCTAGCCAAGCCTATTTGGTCAAGCGGGTCTACGGTCTAACATTTGATGTCGGTGTCTTTCTCAACATCAGCCCGGATCATATTGGTCCTATTGAACATCCTAGTTTTGAAGATTACTTTTACCATAAGCGGCTGTTAATGAAGCATAGCAGGGCTGTCATTTTAAATAGCGGTATGGATCATTTTCAAGTAGTGAAAGACCAAGTTCTGGATATGCCACATGACATCTATGGTCCACATTCTGATAATCGCATCTTGAACTCTCATGCCTTTTCATTTGAAGCGAGCGGTATTCTCGCTGGGCACTACGACATTCAGCTGATTGGTCAGTTTAACCAAGAAAATGCCATCGCAGCTGGTCTTGCCTGCCTGCGTTTAGGAGCAAGCCTAGCGGATGTTCACACAGGAATTGCTGCAACCAGCGTTCCAGGACGAATGGAAGTGCTCACACAAACAAACGGAGCCAAGGTTTTTGTCGACTATGCCCACAATGGCGATAGTGTTCGTAAACTGCTTGATGTTGTCCTGAGCTATCAAACAGGACAAGTGATTCTTGTCCTCGGTGCGCCTGGAAATAAAGGAGAAAGCCGTCGCAAAGACTTTGGTCTTCTCCTTAATCACTATCCTAATCTGCAGGTCATTCTCACAGCAGACGATCCTAATCGCGAAGATCCTACAGCTATTGCACAGGAAATTCAATCCTATATGGAGCGACCAAGCCAAATTATTATTGAGCGTGAAAAAGCTATTCACACTGCCATGTCCATGACTAGAAGCGTAGCAGATGCTGTTATCATCGCAGGAAAAGGTGCGGATTGCTACCAGATTATCAATGAGGCCAAAGCCCCCTACGATGGTGACTTAACCATTGCCAAACGGTATTTATCCTAAATGCTACTTCTTATCAAGAATACAATACAAAGTAAGCCCCCACTAGGATTTCTCACCTAATGGGGGCTTTGTATAGTAAATTGAATAAAAATTAGGACATCGTTATACTCTATAAAAATCAAAATCTGACTAGGCAACGAAATCGTAGCTAGAACTGAAGTTCAGCAAGGTGAGTTAACGACGTCAGACTTTGATTTTTGACGAGTATAAGTCGCTTTGCTTCAATAGTCCAGTAGACTGTTGACGGTTGGAAATAGGGATTATGGAGTAATCCTCAATTAACGCTAGTCCTATTTGCAACTCCTTGCCTTGCCCTATTCCTTCATAAGATATGAGGGCGTATAAAGCACAAAGTGTACCCCTAGGGCATCCGTATCTGTAAGACGAGCAAGTTCGTAACAGCTACGGCAAAATAGGAAGTCTGACGAAGAGCCAGCAGACTCTAGGAAGACTTATCCCTAAAGGGAGCCTCAGCTGTAACCAACTGAAGTTGGAACACCTGCGTCTCTTTTTCACACAGTGCTTAGCCCGAGTTCAGTTCTCAATCCACTACACTATTTTACTAATCCAGAAATTCTTTCAAGGCTTCTTTTTCCTTGCTGGTTAATTCCCGATAAGAACCCGCTTCAAGGTCATCTTCTAAGACAAACGGCCCAAAAGCTATTCGTTTGAGGTAGGTTACCTTGACTCCATAGGCTAAAAACATCTTTTTAACCTGATGAAATTTTCCTTCTGAAATCTGAATTCTTGCACGGCTAAAGGAAACGTCTGCTGACAAAATCTCTAGAATCGCAGGTTGACAAACCGTTCCATCTAAAAATTCTACCCCATTGTTGAAAAAGGCTACCGCATCAGGAGCTAAAAAGCCATTCACCTCCACCTCATAGACCTTGTCCACATGATACTTGGGGTGGAGCATCCGAAAGCCCAAGGGACCATTATTGGTAATGAGCAACAGCCCTTCTGTATCCCTGTCCAGACGCCCAATTGGATAGAGTCCCGCTCGTCTGTCTTTTTCTGCAATGAGGTCAATCACCGTCTTGTGTGTGGCATCTGATACGGCAGAGACGACTCCAGCGGGTTTATGGAGCAAGTAATAAACAGCTGACTCAAGTTCCACCTTTTTCCCACCCACCTCTATGACCTGCAAACCAGCGTCCACAATTTGATTACCGGCCGTCGCAAACATGCCATCCACCGTCACTTGCCTACTTTTGAGCAAAGTTTTAATCTGCTTACGCGAACCCAAGCCCGCCTTTTCTAAACACTTATCTAACCGCATAATCTTATTGTACCATATCATACTCGTCAAAAATCAAAAACAGAGTAAAAAAGGAGTGGGACAAACCAGGATGAGCATGTTGCACTCATCCTGGTTTATCCCAGCCCCCTTATTTCTATTTTCCATTTATTTTAGCTGTGAAGCTGCTTCCTCATCAACAATCACATAGACGTTTGCATGGTTTTGTAAGACGCTTGCAGGAACTGCTTCTGTCACCGGTCCTTCCACCATCTGATGAACTGCTTCTGCCTTGCTTTCTCCATAAGCCATCAGCACAACTGTCTTAGCAGACATGATAGAGGCAATTCCCATCGAAATAGCTTGTGTTGGTACATCTTCTGCTTTTTCAAAGAAACGGCTGTTGGCCTCAATCGTTGACGGTGTCAAATCCACTACACGTGTCAAGCCATCAAATGATGAACCAGGCTCATTGAAGCCAATATGACCATTACGACCGATTCCCAAAATTTGGAAATCAACTGGATTTTCTGCGAGTAAAGCATTATAGCGCGCCACTTCCGTATCCAAATCTTCTGCTAAGCCATTTGGTAAGTAAGATACCTTAAATGGTTTTTTATCAAATAAATGTTCCTTCATAAAGTAAACATACGACTGATCGCTTTCAACTCCAAGACCCACATATTCGTCTAAATTGACGGACACGAGATTTGAAAAGTCAAGGTCACTTGCGACTACTTGCTTATAAAATTCAATCGGAGTTGATCCTGTTGCAAGCCCTAAAACCTTAGCTCCTGCTTTCAACTCTTCTTGGAGTAACTCAAAGGCTACAACACCACCTTCAACCTGATCTTTGACACGAATAACTTTCATGTGGATCTCCTTTTCTCTATCATTTTTTGGTATATACCATTTTCTTTTATTATATTGTATAGACCAATTTTTGTCAAGACCTAGCCTTCAATTTGTGTTATAATAAAACCATGTTTACCTTGATTATCTTTATTCTATTTATCATTGGAATTCTTTTGGATATCCTTGCCTATTTAATTAAGGAGAGAACCATCCTGTGGATTCCGTTATTTGTGATTGGAAGCCTGCTGATTGTCCTTCCGATATTCGTATTGATTTATTTCTTAACCCTACCCTCAATGAACTAAGGAAATATATGAACACTGCTGATTTTAACTAGGCATATTCTTAAATGTCCTTACACGCCCTAAACCCTTGACATTGCTGACTTTTTGAAAAATCGTATATTTTTAAATATCCTTAGATTTTCCTAGAAAGTCCACAAAAAGGTGAACAAATTTTCAATAAAAAAAGCTTATCAAATCAACGCTGATAAGCCCAAAATCAGAAAAAAGGTGAACAATTTTATGAGTTCAGCAGGCAAGACTAGCGTAGTGATCAGCTACGCTTTTTTAATTGCTGATAAGTCCATTATACCAAATTCCACTAGATTTTACTGGATACAAGAAAAAACGCCCTTTTTAAAGGCGCTTATTTTTTCTTGAACAGTCTAATGTAATCTTGTTTGCTATGGATAATATCAGATACGAAGACGGTTTTCTTATCTTCCAAAATGTGATAAAAGGCTAGGTAGTCCCCTAAAACAATGCAACGGGTATTGTAGGGCGGGTAAATAGCTTCCCCTACTCTCTCATCTGCGTTAAAACCTGCTTCTGGAAAAAGTTCAAGCCGTTCTAGCCCGTAAAGAATATTGTTTACAGTGTTAGCTCCTGCCTGATCTGAAAAGTATGTAGTTTCAATATAGCTTTTTATCGCCCGTAACTGTTCCTGCACTTTTTCAGAAATAAGAAGGCTATAAGATTTGTTATCAGATACCAAGGTTAGCCCTCACTTCGTTAGTACTGTACACTCTTCCAGCTTCTAAATCTGCAAAACTTTTGGCAATTTCAGCCCGTAAGCCTGCAAGTAGTTCCGCCCGTTCTTTATCGGTATCAGTTTCAAAAGGTAAGGCTTTATTTTGTACAATATTTTCTAAAAATAAATTAAAAGTAGCTGTCATATCAAGATTTTGGGCTGTGATAATAGCTTTGGCTTTCTCTAGTAAATCACTATTCGTCTTAAAATTGACTTGTGTATTTTTCTCTAAAACATGCATAGTAGCGCCTCCTTAACGATATTATAACACTTTAAACTATACTTGTATAGTTATATATAGTCATTTATATTCTACTGTATCAGAAAAGCCCAGCGGGTGCTAGGCTTGTATTTTTTTATCTGCAATGGCTTCGGTGAGTGTTTGAGAGAAGTTCAAACCTAACTCACGCCCCAATTTGTCTGCCCAACGCGGGATTGTTAAAGTCTTTTTTATCGGCTCTTGGCTTCCTAGATACTCCGCAACATCAACCATAACAAGGGAGACGAAAGATTTTCCAGGGTCATAAGATAAAAAATCGGGCTCATCTTTAAACGGGTTATTTTCCATTAGTGATAGGTTGTTAATTTCTGATGGTTTGGGAAGCTCTCTATTGCTTTCAATGTAGTAAGCGACCATAATACCAAGATATTCCGACGCCATAGCCATAGCGTCCGAAAGGCTTGTGCCTTGAGTACCTGAACCATCAATGTCTGGAAAATGTACAAAGTAAGGCACGTTAGTCCCATTTGTATCATCATAATAAAATAAGGCTGGATAAGTAACTAACATCTGTTTACCTCCGTTACTCTCAAAAAGCAGGGGCGGACTAAATGCCCGCTTGCTTTCTTATCCCGCGTTCGGTGTACTTGTTCAGCTCACCATGCGGGACTGTGATAGGTCTTTCTCCTTGCTTTTCCATTTTGATGTGGGAGCCTTTACCGCCCTTGGTCTTCGTCCAACCATTAGCGATTAGGAGTTTTACCATCTCTTTTTGTGTCATCGGCATAGCGCTCTACCTCCTGACAAAATTATTATATCATACGTGTTACACGTATTCAAGTAAAAAAACAAGATTTTTATCTAAAAAGTTAATCAGTAAAAAGCCCCCTAAAATCGCTTCTACGGGCTTTTAGTTTATATACGGTTAATTTATCGGACAAGCTAAAACAATGATTAAAACCTAGCAAAATTTCAATCTGGCAACGTCTCAAGTACTCCGCTTCTGTATTGCTTGGCAAAGGCAAGTAAAGCAAGGTTCTTTAAATTGTGATACTGCCTTTCTTTGATAGGCTCAAAAGGCTTGTACTTGCTTTTTATACTCTGGCGTACCTGTTCAACTGGCTTGCCTTCCAGATAGTTCAAAATAAGCACTTGGCGTTGTCTGATGTCGCTAATAGCGTTGATAGCTGACTTAATGGCGTTCAGCTCTTGCCGTGCCGTCTCTTGGTTCATCTCCAACCGCTCCACGGGTTGAAAGTCGTTTCCGTCTGCCTGTAAGATATAATCATCAGAATAGACCACGCTTCCGTCCCTTGCGATTCTCTGCCACCGTCCAAACTCTTTTAGTTTTCGGTTGGCGTATATTCTAATTTGTTTTTGTTCCATGCCTTCTCACGTCATCAAAGCTAGAACAGTCTATATAATTCTTTTTCGCTCTAGCAACGGCCTTTCTATGTTTTGCTAGTAAGTCCTTTTCTATCACTGCATACTTATCCAAAATAGCAAGCCAATTTTCAATATCAATCGCCCTTAATTTCCCACCTTCTAAAATGATATGATGATACAACTGCTGTTCAGGTTCTGACAACTCATCAAGCAACCGCTTGACTAATTTGTCTTCTAAGTTAGTAGCTTGTAACTGCTCAGCTAGTAAAACCCTTAAATGTCCTAAATGCCTAACCTGTTTCATCTTTTTTTTCCCCGTTTGTGATATAATATTAATATGGTTATTATTCACAAGGGTCAGCACTAGCTGGCTTTTTTCGTGTCCAAAAAATAACCCTGCCATAGCAAGGTTATTCTAACAAAGCTAACTTTTGGGCTTAACTGATTATCATATTCCACTATTTCCGCCCCATTCGTCTACAATCGTTATAACGTCTTTTGTTTCTCTGTGGTGATAAAAAATATCACTGACTTTGTCCAGCGACTGCGCAAACTCTAACGCTTTTTCTACAGTTGGGAAGTTGTCGCGCCTGCTTGTCGTTTTACTATCGTTCCATTCAACGTACCATGCGCCTTTACCGTTCGGAAAAACAAAACAAATAACTTCATCTTGTCCAACATGTTTCACTAGCTTTTCCAGTCGTTTCTTCAATGCTCTAGGTTTCATCTTCAAACCTCGCTTCTAGTTCCTCAATCACTTCAAGAACATTCTCGTTCTCATGTGCCTTGTAGCCAAATTCTAAAATAGTACGGGCTGACTGCTGGCGGGCATAAGGGCTAACAGATTCATCCAGCATAATTTCCCGCAAGACCTCAACCGCTTCAGTGCTTGCGGATTGTAAAAGCGCCGTAGCCTGTTGCATAACATTGTTTCTAGCTTCACGGTAAGCCCTGCGAAAAGTAAGGGACTTTAGATAACCATGCCCCGTAGTCCGTCCGATACCAGCTTTTTTTGCCGCTTCCTCAACGCTTTTAGATTCCAACAAGGCTAGCATGAACTTATGTTGTCTTGGCGTTAGTTTATCCGTCACTCAATCGGTGCCCCTAATTTACGACCCGCTTCAAACAAAGCTTGATAGATTTCGAAACCAAACGGCAAAGCATTTGTCAAAGACGAAGGAGAAGCTCCCAAAAAGTGCATCTGTCCCGCAAAAGCCTGTTTAAATTCTGGCGTTATCACTTCACTCATCGCTTGTTTTGTGATCGCTTCAGGCTTTTTCATGTATTGATTCATGAGTGTAACAGTTTCCTTAAAACTAGCAACAAGGCGTGCTTCTAGGTTTTGAACTTCTGCATCTGTTTCCCATTTTTCAGCCACAAAAAAGTCGAACAACTTTTCTAGTTCCCTCAAATTTTCGGGCAGTTTTGCCGAAAAAGCTTGTTCGGTAGTTGTATAATTGTGTTTCGAACGGCTAACAAAATTCTCTAGCTCGATGACTTTCTTGTCATTCTCAAAACTAAAAGCCTTTTGTAGTTCGTTTTTTGCTTGTTCTAGCTCCTGTTCAGCATTTGTCAGTTTCTCCTTATAGTCTGCTAGTGCCTTGCGCTCTCGTTGAATATTGACAATGATTTCAGTAATTTGCGGTAACACCTTCGAATTAACCATATTTTTTTCCTCCTTGAAAATAGAAAAAACACCTAGACAAAAACCATCCCGCATTGGGTTATTGTTTCGTCTAGGTGCTTCCTCTTTATGACTTAAATGTTTTTAGTTTTTGAGTAACTTCTGCGCCGTATGGTTCCCCTGATTTGAATTTTAGGACAAGTTCACCATATTCCGGACGCTTTACTTTATTTATTTTACCATGATCTAAGAAAAAAAGGCTCTTTGTCAACTGTAGTGGGTAGATGTCAGCTAACATCTAGAGAGGACCAAGTTGGTCTTCTCTTTTTTGATATTGATGGCAATCAAAATCCGCTTTTTGAAGTTTTCAAAGTTCCGAAATCCAAAGGCATTACGCTTGATGACTTTGATAAGATTATTGGTAGCTTCCAATTTAGCGTTGGAATAAGGCAATTCCAAGGCGTTTAAAACCTTGTCCTTATCCTTTAGAAACGTCTTAAATACCGTCTGGAAAATAGGGTTAACAGTGGCTATTTCTTGCTCAATTAGGTCAAAGAAATGATCTGAGTTTTTCTCTTGGAAATGGAATAAAAGAAGTTGATAGAGTTCATAATGTTGTCGTAACTCATCTGAGTAGGATAGGAGCTTGTCTAAGATTTCCTTATTGGTCAAATGCATGCGAAAAGTAGGGCGATAAAACCGCTTGTCACTGAGTTTACGGCTATCTTGTTGTACCAGTTTCCAGTAGCGTTTGAGCGTCTTGTATTCATGCGATTTGCGGTCAAAAGCATTCATGATTTGGGTACGGACACGGTTCATAGCACGGCTGAGATGTTGCACAACGTGGAAGCGATCCAGCACGATTTTAGCATGAGGAAAAAGTTGTTTGGCTAGTTGATAGTAAGGGCTAAACATGTCCATAGTGATGATTTTAACGCGGTTTCTGACCTTTCTAGGGTATCTCAGAAAGTGATTTCGGATGGTTGCTTGCGTTCTTCCATCAAGGATAGCGATGATGTTATTTGTGTCAAAATCTTGAGCGATAAAGCTCATTTTCCCTTTCTTGAAGGCATACTCATCCCAGGACATGACTTCTGGAAGCTTATCCCAATCCGTTTCAAATTTAAACTCATTGAGTTTTCGAATAACTGTAGATGTAGAAATGGAGAGTCTGTGTGCGATATGTGTCATTGCTTGCTTTTCGATGAGTAATTGTGCGATTTTCTGGTTGACAGCGACAGAGATTTGATGGTTCTTCTTAACAATAGGAGTTTCAGCGACCGCTATTTTCCCACAGTCTTTGCACTTGAAACGACGCTTTCGAAGGCGGATAAGTAGCGGGTAGCCAGCAGTTTCTAAGTAGGGGATTTTAGAGGCTTTCTGGAAGTCGTACTTAGCCATTTGTCCCTTGCAGGAAGGGCATTTAGGGGCTGTGTAATCCAAGTGACCGTGGAGTTCTAAGTGTGTTCCCATGTCGCATTCATTAGTGATAGTGATATTTTTGTCTTTCATTTTGAGAAAATTTGTGATAAGATTTAGTTGTTCCATATGAGTCTTTCTAAATGATAGTTTTGTCGCTTTTCATTATAGGTCATATGGAACTTTTTTTCTACACTGAAAAAGGCTCCATAATCTCTGTGGCGGGCGTACCCACTACAGATATTATAGAGCCGAAAAAAATCCAGCCTTCTTGCAATAATTCGTAAAATGATTCTACAGCCTTCACGCCCTCACCTCCTCCCATCTGTTCCATTTTGTTTAATTTTGTTCATCTTTGCTGTGTCGCATGCTTCGGCTATTCGCTCAAAAATGCTGTTCAAGTTTCGGCTGTGCTGATAGGTTACACAAAGTTCTCCCTTGCGATAGTCAATTCGATAATGTGGACGCTTAAACGTGCCAACCAAGTAGCCAATGATGGCGTGCTTACATGCTAGCATATCCGCCACGAATTGAAAGTGCCTATAATAGTGCCGTACGGTCATACTGCTCCTTTCTTGTATGTATTTGCGATCCGCTCTAGGTTCTCAGTCAAATCCCTGTCCGCTTCATATTCTGCCACCAGTCGCCAACCTGTCTCTAATTTGGTCAAGCTGGTTTCGATGTCTGGCTGTGCATACAAGCCAATAATATAGCCCTGTATCCCTAGCTTGATTCTATCAATCGTGTCAAAGCGTGTCGCCCCTGTTTGATAGTGGTAACGGTTCATCAAAACATGGCTAAATTGTTTCATTTCTCTCCTCCTAGGTTATTTTTCTCCTTTTTGTAGCTTTTGGAGCATTAAGCGTGCATTAGAAGCGGGGAATTGCTACAATGCCTCCGCCTTACTCTCCCAAGGGTTTAGGGCATTTTTGTAGCTATTGTAGCATGAAATTCAGTAAAAAACTTTTTATAGATATATCCCCACTTCTAGCCCCCTTCTCTTATATATTATTTATATTATTATATTGCTACAAATAGCTACAATAGGGTTAAACCCTTGATATACCTGACTTTTTCGCTGTAGCATATCTGTAGCATCTCTGTAGCAATTAGTAGCATTAACGCCTTATTTTAAAATAGTAGTGAGTTGGTTTCCCATTCTTCCATAGTCTTTTTTTGGCTTCTGACCGTTCCCAGTCCTTGTGATTATCTAGTACATCCCTCGCTTTTTGGCTATAGCGTCCCCCTCGTCCCTTGGTTGGATTTTCGTTAAAGACAACATAGGCAACTTCGTTAGGCGTTGTCAGCTCAAGCTGAGCAGACCCAAATGCAAGCGGGTATTCCTTGTATTGCTGGTTATCGTCTAAAGGCTCTTGCAGATGTTTTAGAAAATACTGACGGCGTTCATGTGGTGATAGCTCGTACCAGTCTATCGGCGGATAAAAATAGCCCAAATACTCTAAAATCGCTTCTTTTTCTGGATCTTCCACCTTGTAAGCTTCTTGAATTTGCTCTAGCTCCTTATCTAGTTCCGTTGAGACGGTCAGGGGTTGCCCTTTATCGTACCACGCTTTAGCCTCTGCCAACACTTGCAAGAAGTAGCCTTCTTCCTTCTCCATCGGGTGACAAGCGACATCATTAACTCCGCATTGGAGAGGATAAAAACGTCGCTCCTTGCCCTCGTCCTTTAGAAAGCCTTTGGCGTTTGATGTCCCGATGAAAACGCAATGGCGCTCCACCTTTTCAGGCTTTCTGCCATATAGCGCCCGAATATCATCACTAGAAGCGCTGATGAAGTTCTTAACAGCTTCAATAGCCGTCTTTTTAAAGCCCTTCAGCTCTCCGAATTCAATCACCGCATTTGTCTGTAAAATACGATAGTCTTCTGTATGGTCGCCAAATTTCCGGACGCTATCCGAATGAAAGTCAGGCAACAAGCGCTTGGTAGCTGTACTTTTCCCCAAACCTTGCCCGCCGGTCAAAATCGGCACAATTTCAAACTTAATTCCAGGCTGATAAATGCGGGCAACTAAACCCGTCAACCATAATCTTGTGACCTCACGGGCGTAGCTTGTATCGGGACAACCTAGCAAGTCTATAAAATACCGTTCCGCCCGTTCTACTCCGTCCCATCGTTGCGACTCTATACGGTCTTTTACGGGGTGATAAGTGTTTTCTTTTGCGACTTTCAAAATCGCTATTTCTACATTCTCCCTAGTTGGCGCAAAGCCGTATTTTTCATCGATGAAAGCAATGGCTAATTTTGTATCCTCGTCACTCCATAAGCCCTTGTTTGTCCCCCACGGGGTTAACTCAGTCTTTTCAATTGCCTTTGAAAAATCGTTGTATCTAACGCCCTTGAAAATACTTTTATGCTGTTCAAAAACCAAAATAACATTATAGGGGCTTCTGGCTGGTATCTTTGATTTTCCATACGTCCGAAAGGCGGGGATCACTTCTTGATAGGCTGTTTCTGTTTCGCCTTGTGTCGTTTCCTTTTCGTCTTGCTGGATAATAGTGTCTACGATTTCTTTTTTATCCAAACTCTACCCCCTTATAGATTTTTCTTGCGGTTGTTAGAAAATAGCTTGCCAATTCTATCCGCTTCACAATAGCGCTAAATAAGCTGGTCAACTGCTCAAAATCGTAACCATGTAGAAACATCAGGCGGATAAAATAGGCCGTGTCCTGCTCTGTATATAAGCCGTTTGCGATGGTGTCAAATATCCACCCGCCAAGCTCCAGCCCAAGGCCCTGCCGTGCTTGCTCCAGTCTATGGCGTTCCAAATCCTCCAACACCTCTACAAGGTCAGCACCTGCCATAGCAAGCGGTAGATCTCTGACCAGTTGCCAATGGTTTTCTGTGACCGCGTCCGCTAGGTGAACGATAATACCCTTATAACTAAAATCCATCAGCCCAACGCCTGACGGCAACAAGTATACAAATTTATAATAGTTCCCCTTTTTTAATGCTCTGGTCGGATTCTTCTTCAAAAAGCCAAAAAATGATAACTTGTCACGGTGTAAGGTTAATTCTAGTAAGTCATACATTATCTACCCCCAAAAAAATCAAAACATCAGCGATTTTATAGAATACCTTACGTGTATCATCTATCGGCGGTTCATAGCGTTTTAAGCCTGCGCGTTCCCAACGTTGCAAGGTTTTCCATTTTATCCCTAATTCGTCCTGCACCTCTTGGGCTGTCATCAATCCCAATATTTTAGGCTTTGGCTTGTTGTAGTGTTCCAGAAAGGCACTAACGGCCTTTAGGTTCTGTTCTAGTAGTCTTTGTTCATAGCCTGTACTAAAAATACCTTCGTCCATGTTACCCCCCTAGTTGTATCTTTTACCCGCTAATTGAATATACGCCCCATAGTTGGGATTTTGTAGCTTCCTAGTATCTTTAGCGTCTTCTTCCACCGGCTTCTTTTTAGGCTCTACATCAATCTCAAAATGCCCCAAATCACGCCATAAAAAGATGTTCACAATACCTAGGATAATCACAAGGGCTAATAGTTGTTCGATCGGCAAATCAAGCTCATATATTATCATTTTTACGTTTCCTTTCTTGTCTGATTCCTGCTAGCTTTCCCATCTGGAAAACATGCAAGACGGCGAACGCTACACTATTTGTTCGCTTGCGGCATTCGTGGTAGAAGTCTATAACTTCAAAGTCTTCGGTGTTTACTTCTTGTCTATCTGCTATATCATTCAACTCTTGAAAATTCATTCTTTTATCACCTCTTCAATAATTTTATAGTGTTCACTGGCCAACCGTTGCAAGTCGTTCATGGCTAGATTGATAATATTCGCATAACTCTCTTTTAAGGCGATAAAACCATAATAGCCTTCATCGCTCTTCTTGGCGTTTTCTAGCCAACGTCTGACAATATCCAAGGCACTGACCGCCGTCATCATGTCACTTGTTAAACTTTCATAGTTGTCTGCAATTTGTTCTGTTGTCATTTTGCTTTTTCCCTCTCTTTTCGACATTCTTGTCGTAAAGTCGCTAAACAAGGCCGTAGAATGGCAATGTCAGCGTCTGTTTTTTCCGTTTTTTTACTGTTTACTATCCGATTTTTTTACCGCCGTTTTTAAGGTTGGCGCTCCCTGTATTTTTGTGATATAATGGAAATACTAAAACCCCTTTAACAACGGCTTGCCTGCTGTGTTAAATTGTATTTTAGTTAGTTCCTGAAGGCTAGTAAGTTTGGTCGCTCGCTAGGCCTTTTTTTGTTGCCAATTTTTTACGGCTACTTCGTGATGTATTCTGTTTTCTAAGCGGTGAAAATCCTTGATAAACGTTTCTTTGTCTAGCTCTCCGTGCCAATATTTGCTAATAAGCATCACTGACCGCTGATATAGTCTTGGTAGATGTTCAACCATTGCTACTTACCTCCTGCCATGGTAGTGTAAAGCCTATTTGTTCCTCGTAAAGTTTGGCAAAATTAACAGCAGACTTTTGTAGACTGTTCAAAATCTTATAGCGCAATTGCCTAGCCTTTACTTTGTCGCTTGCCTTGAGTTGTCCAGACTGTAGATCATCTTCTAAGCCGTACAAGTCACGAACCAAAAACCATGACTGTAAGCGCCCTAGCTCGTTATCTTTAATAACAACATCGTTTTTTATCGTCCTAGGGGCTAAGATTTTGATATTTGTATATTTTTTTCCATAGTAGATTTGACCGGCTCGCCGTTTTTGGTTTAGCTTTTGCGTGATGTCTCGTCTGGATAAAAAATCAAACTCCTCCATAATGGCCGAAAGTGTCAGCTCGCCATGAATATCTTGGATCTCGTAAAGACGGTCAATCGTGAAAAATCTTTCTCTGTGTTTTTTCGTCATCTGTTTCCCTCCTGTTTGTTTGGTCGCTCGTGGTGGTTTATATTCGCCTTAAGTCTCTTTTAAAGCGACTTTCTAGGTAAAAAAATATCGTTTATAGGTTTATCAAACAATTGTCCAAGTAAAAACATTTCATCTTGAGTGAATTCTTTTTTACTTCGTTCTTTATCACCATACGAAGTTACAGAAATTCCTAAATATTTGGCTACTTGGTTTTGTGATAAACCTTTTTCTTTTCTTAATACCAAAAGTTTTCCCTGCATTCGGTGCCCTCCTTTATTTTCTAGTCGCTTATCAGGCGACAAAATATAATATCGCTTTTTAAGCGACTTGTCAACAACTTTTTTTGACAAAAAGCAAAAAAAGTTGCTTTTTAGGCAACTTCTGTTATAATTGGATTATAGAAAGGCGGTGTTTTTATGGAGCATTTAGCGTTATTCATCGGCTCAAAAATAAGACAATACAGAAAACAAAGCGGCATGACTCAAACGGATCTCGCTGACAAATTGCACACAAGTAAACAAACTATCAGCAAATATGAAAAAGGGATAATAAAAGCTAATCAAGATGTACTTTTTAAATTAGTGACTATATTCAATGTATCCGTTGATGATTTTTTTCCAACAGAAACATCTTTAGCCACCACCTCACCAGACGCAAAAAATGGCACCGTACAAGCGATAAATGATAAGGTAGTACAATTACACCCCGAACGCCAAGAAATCGTTCTGGAGGTCGCCACGGAGCAACTAAAGGAGCAAGAAGAGGAAGCAAGAGAAATACATGAACCCCTTGCCCTGTATTCAACCAAGGCAATAACCGAACTAGCGGCGGGGCTTGGCTATTCCTACGATGACAACGATATAAGGACGGTACAAGTAGAAGAGGAACCCCCGCGACATGACATCGCTAGCATCGTCAACGGTGATAGCATGTTACCAGATTATGAAAATGGCGACATTGTCTATTTAAAAGATACGGGCTTTTCTAGCTACTCTGGCCAAGTCTGCGCCGTAGCGATTAATGATAAGTCTTATCTAAAAAAAGTCTATACAGAAGATAATTGCTTGCGCTTAGTTTCCATCAATCCAAAATATGATGATATTATTATTGATTTTCCACCATCAGCAGATACCCATATCAAAATATATGCCGTCGTTGGATCTGGTAAGGTGGTAGACTGACCAAGTGCAACCATTTAAATATACAAAAAAGGAGAAAAAACAATGAAAAATAAAAAAATCTGGCTTGTTGCCACATCAGTGATTATAGTCTTAGCTGCAGTTGCTTATTATTTATATATCTTTACCCCTCACCAGAATGCGGTAAACACTTTTGAAGTAGCTAAAGAAATGGTTAGCAATAAAAACAAAAAACTAGAAAGCTCAATTGCCGAAGCTCAAGAACTCGTAAAAGCTGACGAAAAGCCGTTAGAGGATAAGACCCTAGACAATTTAAAAGCAACCTTGGAAGCAGCAAACAAAGAAAAAAGAAAAATCCCTGAAATAGCAAAGAAAACAGAAGATATTTTAGAGCAAGCAAAGGAACTAGAACAGCCGTTAGACTATACGGAAACCGAAACCAAAATCACTGACGCTATAAAAGAATACCAGAACAGCATTACCCAACTAAAACAAATTACAAATCCTTCCCAAGCGTTCATCGAAGAGCGCTTAAAAGAAGTTGATACCGTTACAGAAGTTCAATCTGTTACAGAAGCCAATGATCCAAACGGTAAATTAAATAAACAAGGAGGATATACAGCTTCCGTTTATTTTGCAGATAACCAAGTCAACATACCTGTTGATGGCGCTGATATTGTAGCTAAAGGAAATGACGTTGGAGGGAATATTGAAGTTTACAACACAACCGAAGACGCCGAAAAACGTAACACATATCTCAGTGCTTTTGACGGTCAAGGATTTTTAGATCCAGGTTCGCATTATGTTTACGGCTCTATTATAATTCGTACATCAAGGCACCTAACAGCAAGTCAACAAAAAGAACTAACGGACAAAATTTATAACAAACTAATTGAACTGAAATAAACTTTTCCACCTGCCATAACCCACGAAAAAGGAAAGACCAGCATGCTAGAAAAAGTAGAACGCTTAATCGCTGAAATTAACCGAATCCATCTCGCTTACTCGCAAGATTATTTTGAGACGGGAAAAGTTGAAAAAGTAAATTTAAAACACACCTTTTCAAAAGTACCAGTAAAGGCAATTCTGGATTATCGCCTAAACCTACACGAATCCATCAATGACTATTTAATGAAAGCAGATGTAAAAGATATCGCCTATGTTTACCGCGTCAAGACCTCCGAAAGTATCGTAGACAAGATAGAACGCTTTTCAGAAAGACAAGACGGCTACCCAGTCAACTCCATTCTCAACGATATTTTCGGCGCTCGTATCATTCTTTCATCGGCAGATATTGCGCTAGTCATGGAAAAGCTAGACGACTGGAAAGAACAGTTCGGGCTAAAAAATTGGTACTTACGGGACAAAGACAACTATACTGGTATCCACGTCTACTTCAAAAATAAAAGCAATCACTATTACCCGTGGGAGTTACAAATTTGGGACGAAAAAGACGTTGATAGAAACATTGAAAGCCATAGACTATATAAACGCAATTTTGTATAACCTATTAGCCCGTTGTGCATAGACAACACAAAAAGGCGTAGCAAACGCCACGCCTTCGGTATAGTAGAAAAACCAATCATCGGAATTGCTCCCAATAACTATAGTATAGCATAAATTTTTAAACTGTACCAGTACAGAAGACGCAAACAGAAAGAAAAAACATGACGTATAAACCCGATTACCTAGACGACATACTTGTCCGCATGGCTTATCACTCAAGCGGTATAGAAGGGAATACCATCTCACTCCCTGAAACGGTCAGCATCATCATTGAAAATAGCCTACCAGGCAACCATAAAAGTATTCGGGAGTTCTATGAGATTGAAAATCACAAGCAAGCATTTAACTTTCTTCTGGATCAGCTAGACGTCCTACCACCGCTTACCGTTGGCTTGATACAAGACTTTCATGCACTTCTAACAGATAGGCTACAGCATGACCGCGGACGCTTTAAAACGGCGCAAAACGCCATTATCGGGGCAGAATTTAAGACCGCAACCCCAGCAGAAACACCCTACTTGATGACCCAGTGGGCAGACAATACAAGCTACCGCCTAGAAAGCGCCAAAAGTATCCCCGAATTGCTCAACGTGCTAGCAGATACCCATATCCAGCTGGAGCGTATCCACCCATTTTCAGACGGAAACGGACGAACAGGGCGCCTAATTCTGATGTATCTGGCCATGAGATACTTAAAAGCTCCCATAATCATCAGCAAAGACGACCGCGCAAAGTATATGGTGCTTCTAGCTGATCAAGACACCGGTGGACTAGCCGACCTACTCAAACAGTCGCTAGACTATGAGAAAGAAAGAATGAACCAGTTTTAATCGATATTTTCAAGCCCTCTACGGCGTTTTAATGCTTTACGGTATAATCTACCACCCAACACAAAACAAACGAAAATAGGGGCATTCTCGTAACGCTCAGCGTGATATAAACCTTATTCAATCTAAAACCCCTTTAACAACGGCTTGCCTGCTGATGGAAAGGTTTATGATCATGAAAATAACAGAAGTAAAAAAGAAAGACGGCAGCATCGTCTACCGTGCCAATATCTATCTAGGAGTAGATAACATAACGGGTAAAAAGGTAAAAACCAGCGTCACGGGACGAACAAAAAAAGAAGTTAGCAGAAAAGCCCAGAATGCGCAACTGGATTTCAAAATAAACGGCTCAACAGTCTACAAGACGGTACAAATTGAAAGTTATAAAGAATTGGCGGAACTTTGGCTAGAAAGTTACAAGTTGACCGTAAAGCCCCAAACCTACCGTAACACAACACTATTCTTGAAAAATCACCTACTACCAATGTTTGGCGACATGAGACTTGAAAAAATAACCCCTCACATCGTCCAACGTTTCATCAATCGCTTGGCGGTAACGTTAGCAAATTTTAGGGTTCCTGTTTCCATCAATAGCCGTATACTCCAATACGCGGTAACGTTGCAACTTATCCCCTATAATCCCGCTCGTGATGTCATTTTACCACCCAAACCAGCGAAAGACCCTCAAAAAATAACATTCATCGATAAACAAGACCTAAAAAAATTGTTGGATTACGTAGAAAAAATAAGTATTCAGCATTATACCGGTTATTTCGATATGGTTCTTTATAAAACCTTGCTAGCTACTGGGTGCCGTATCGGGGAACTGCTCGCCCTTAATTGGTCTGATATTGATTTCAAAGAAAAAACACTTAACATTTCAAAGACCTATAATGGTGAAATGGGGCTAATTGGCACCACAAAAAGCAAAGCGGGAAACAGAACTATCAGCGTTGATACAAATACCCTCAACATGCTACGACTGTATAACGCCCGCCAACGGCAAATGTTTTCAGAAATTGGGGCGCCACGCCCTAGCGTTGTATTTTCTGCCCCTACTAGGCTGTATCAGTTAAGGACTACCATACAACGTAGATTAGACGACTATTGTCATACGATTGACATTCCACGCTTCACCTTGCACGCCTTCCGCCATACTCACGCTAGTTTATTGCTGAACGCTGGCATTAGTTACAAAGAACTTCAATACCGCCTAGGCCATGCGAATATCTCCATGACATTAGACGTATATTCCCACCTATCCAAAGACAAAGAAAAAGAAGCCGTTACATATTATGAAAAGGCCATCAATAACTTGTAGGTGAACAAAAAGGTGAACAAATTTATTTTTTTTAAAATCACAAAACACTCAAAAAGCCTATAACAAAGGCTTTCTAGGCACAAAAGAAAGGAAATATATGAACACTGCTGATTTTGATTTTCACTTGCCTGAACACCTGATCGCTCAGGTTCCTCTGAAACAACGAGATGCTTCTCGTTTATTGATTCTTGACCGTAAAAAGCAAACGATGGTCGATACCCATTTCGACCACATTATCGATGAATTAGAGCCTGGTGATGCGCTCGTCATGAACAACACCCGCGTTTTACCAGCCCGTCTATATGGCGAAAAACCAGAAACTGGTGGACATGTTGAATTGTTGCTCCTAAAAAATACCCAAGGTGATCAATGGGAAGTTCTTGCAAAACCTGCTAAACGATTGAAAGTTGGAAGCAAAATCTCCTTTGGCGATGGTCGCTTGATGGCAACAATTATTGAAGAATTAGAACACGGTGGGCGTATTGTAGAGTTTGCCTATACCGGCATTTTCCTTGAAGTGCTAGAAAGTCTTGGAGAAATGCCACTTCCACCCTACATTCATGAAAAATTGGACGATCGTGAGCGCTATCAGACTGTTTATGCGAAAGAAAATGGCTCTGCTGCTGCACCGACTGCCGGACTTCATTTTACCCAAGAATTGCTAAAAAAAATAGAAGCAAAAGGCGTTAAACTTGTTTATTTGACCCTTCATGTCGGTCTGGGAACTTTCCGCCCTGTATCTGTTGATAATCTAGACAAACACGAAATGCATTCTGAATTTTACACCTTATCAGAAGAAGCTGCGGCTACTTTACGAGAAGTAAAATCATCTGGTCACCGAATCATTGCAGTAGGTACAACTTCGATTCGCACCCTAGAGACGATTGGAAATAAATTTGATGGAGAGATTCAAGCAGACTCAGGCTGGACCAACATTTTTATCAAACCAGGCTATCAATTCAAACTGGTTGATGCCTTTTCAACCAACTTCCATCTACCGAAATCAACCTTGGTTATGCTAGTATCTGCCTTTGCTGGACGTGAATTTGTCCTTGAGGCCTATCACCATGCTATTTTAGAAGAATACCGCTTCTTTAGCTTTGGCGATGCTATGTTTATCAAATAAGCAAAATCTCCCTCGCACATTTGCAAGGGAGGTTCATTTTTTCTTACCAACTAGCTAACTTAGAACGCTAATCATATTGTCGTAAGAAATCTGATAATAGAGCTAGGCCTGTTTTCAAGGTATTAGCCTGCGTACAGTAGCCTAAGCGAGCATAGCCAGGCCGATCAAAGCGATTGCCAGGTACTAACAAGACACCTTTTTCCTGCAATAAGCGCAGGCAGAACGATTCGATTTCCTCAGGAACATCTAGCTTAATAAAGGAAACTGGCACGGCACTTGGATATACCAAACTGACACGCGGCTCTTCTTCCACCCAATCTCTGACTAGCTGTAAATTTTCTGCTACAATGGCTTGATTTCTCGCTAATACTGCATCTTTATGCTGTAACACATAGCTTGCAAGAGCATCATCCACCACCCCTGCACAAATCATGGTATAATCGCGGTATTTCCTGAACAAATTGGACAAGTCATCACTTGCCACAATCCAACCAACTCGCACCCCAGCCACAGAATAAGTCTTTGACATGCTGTTAACTGAGATACCTTTTTCATATAAATCCACAATAGCTGGCACATCATAACGCGAATCCAAGGGTTTATAGACTTCATCAGACAAAATATAAGCTCCCACTTCTTGAGCAATGGATACTAGCTCCTCTAAAAATGGGCGTTCCATAACAGCACCGGTTGGATTATTGGCATTATTGATGCAAATCATCTTGGTATTTGGACGAATCATGCTCCGTAGCTCATCCAAAGAGGGTAACCAGCCTTCCTCCTCATGAATCTGCCAGAGAGAAACTTCTGCTCCTAGCGATTTCGGAATATCATACAACTGCTGATAACTAGGATACAGCGAAATGACATGATCCCCTTTTTCAATCAAGGCATAAAGGGCCAAATGATTGGCTCCTGTTGCTCCATTTGTCTGAAGAATTTGACTCATTGCCACATGTTGATATAGTTTTGCCACCTCCTTCTTAAAGGTAGGCGACCCCTCAATCCAACCATAATTCAGTTTCTTCTGTAGCAAATCTTCCAGAAATTCTTCCTGAGAAATTCCGCCCAAGGCCAGAACTTCTGTTACTGTCAGCGAGTCAATCGAACTCCCAGCAATATCATAGACTGCCTGCTTTTCCCAATCATTTAACCATTCTTCTACACCAAATGCCGCAATCTCCATACGAACTCTCCTCTCCAAAAAACTTACTATTCTAGTGTATCATATTTATGCAGAAAAATGATTAAAAAAACAGTCCACCGGACTGTTTTTTATGATTCACATCTTATTTTGCTGCTTGGTATAATTCGTTTACCTTATTCCAGTTGATGATTTCAAAGAATGCTTTGATATAATTTGGACGAACATTACGGTAGTTTAAGTAGTAAGCATGTTCCCATACATCAAGCGCTAAGATTGGTGTCAAACCATTCATGATTGGCGTATCTTGGTTTGCAGTTGAAACAATTTCTAATTTACCTTCTTTATTGACAACCAAGAAAGCCCATCCTGATCCAAAACGAGTTGTTGCGGCTGTTGTAAAGGCTGCTTGGAATTCATCAAATGAACCAAATGTAGCGGCAATCTCTGCTGCCAATTCAGCTGGAACTTCTGTTTTTTCTGGTGACAATAATTCCCAGAAAAGAGCATGGTTCAAATGACCACCACCATTGTTAATCAAGGCTTGACGAATATCTGCTGGGATGTTTTCCACATTTGACAGCAAAGCTACCAAGTCTTCACCAATTTCTGGGTGTTTTTCAAGGGCTGCATTTGCATTCGCAACATAGGTTGCATGGTGCTTATCATGGTGCAATGTCATTGTTTCTGCATCAATATGCGGTTCAAGAGCGTCATAAGCGTATGGTAAATCTGGTAAAATAATTGCCATATTCGGCCTCCTTTAATCTTCTATACTGCTCATTTTACCGAAATTTAAGAGTCATTTCAATTTTTTTGTCTGAAATCATGCGCTGGCAATTTTTAATAAAGCAAGATCAAAAAGATACTCCTTCTCAAATAGTCCTTGCTTAATCTGGTAGTCCGTTTCAATCAAGACTTGGATTACTCTTTTAAGGAAAGAAAGAGTGAGCGAACGCGAATCGCGCAGGGCAAATTTTACTTGAAAAGGATTGATTTTCCGGCCTGCTATCTCTGATAATGTTGCAACAATCTGCTGTTCTCCTTGTCCTTCTTTTTGCAATAACTGTACCTGCAAAAAAAGCCGAAATTGGTTGAGCAAAATCGCAATTAATTTAATTTCATCCTCGCCTTGCAAGCGCAAATCACGAACTAATTGCCTAGCTGAATCAATCTTACCTTGCAGAAGAAGTTGACTCATATCGAATATATTATCCTGTAAGGTCTTAGGAATAGCTTGCTCAATATCATCTAAACCAATCTGACTACTGCCCTTATAGGACTGCAAAAAAGCAAGATTTTTGTGCATCTCAGCAAAATCAAGATTTGACTTCATCAGGAGCTGTTCAAAAACGTGATTCTCCATGCTAAGTCCCATTTCTTTCGTTTTTTGCATGAAAAATTGTCGAAATTCTACTTCTTTGAGAACCGTTGCTTCCAACACAAGACCATCTCGTTTTAAGAGTTTTACTAGACGGCGTTTGCTATCTAATTTTCCTGTGGCAATAATAATCAAGCGGGTTGTTTCAACTGGCTGAACAAGATACGCCTCAAATTGCTTGAGTTCTTCATCACTTAAATAGCGTTTCTTATCTGTCGTTACGTCTGCAAAATAATCTAATATGACAATTTTTTCATCCGAGAAAAAAGGCAAGGATACCAAATCAAGTTCCACCTGAGGATAGGCTATCTCTGACATATCAAAATAAGCATAGCTCAAATCACTACTGTCAAAACCAATTTGTTTCAGTAGCGCTTCTTTGGCCAATTGAAACTGGCCAACATCTTCTCCCGTTAGGACTGTCACTAAACCTAATCTTTCCTTACTTAATTTCTGAATCTCATCAATAATGGTCATAGCTTCCTCGCATTTCTTCTTTTTATTATACCAGAAAAAACGCCCATTGGACGTTTTTTCACAAGCCTAAGAACTAGAGCGAGAAAAGATAAAAGAAGTAAAAAGGCTATTTTTCTTAATCACGACTGCCACTATTACATTTTAATGGAATCTCTTTCATAAAATGAGAATAGATTGTAAGTAGTTATCCCCAAAAATAGAATTTACGAAACATATCAATTCCATTAAAAACGAAATCATGGAAAAGTAGCCTATCAGCCACAACCAAACCGGTCGAAACCAGCAAGAAGACAAAAATTCGATTCGGCAAAAAAGCTTGCATAAGATGGTTGATAGAAATAAGCACTATTTCTAAACCTATCATTCCTAAAAACATCCAGCACAGATAGTCAAGATTCGGTACAAACTGTACCCAAATATTTTCCTCTTTTAGAAAATGTAAAAAAAGCCCCTGTTCTTGGCGTGACAACGCAATAATGCCATCCTGCCAAGCTCCAATCCCATGAACTATAGATTGAACGATAAAAATTATCATACTGAATAAAACCGTTGTCGCACAAGCAATCAATAGTCCTTGTAACCATTTTTGAAGCAAAATCCCTCGTAATGGCACTGGTTGCGTACGGTGAAAAAACCATGTTTTTCTTTCCACCTCAACTGCTTTTCCGCGACTGCCTAGCCAAACTGCCAACAATACAATACAAAGATAAACAGGTCCGTCTACAACGGTTCTCAAAATTCCTATTCCCGAAAAATCTCTCGAAACTCCCCAAGCAACATCTTCTACTGGAAAGTTTGCATTATTGGTAGCAAACCGATTTTCTAAGTCTTCAATAATGATTTCCTTCCCTCTTCTACTTGCAGGAGCCCCCGCTTTTTCCAACTGCTCCCAATAGTAGCGACTTATCTCATACCTAGTCTGATAGCGCCGTAAATTCTCCAAGGTTTGAGTCGCGCCAATATCTCCCTCATAAAAGGCTGTTTCCTCTCCTTTTAGCAACGTTTTCTGAACAAACTGTAGATAACCCTTATAAATACTTGGTAGCTTTGTCTGATCTTGATAATAAGCCTGATAGATACGGTTGGAAAATTCCTGCTCTTTCTTGCATCTTACGACTAGTAACCAGCCTATTCCATTCCTTTTTATACGAATCATCTGTTTGTGCTAACTGTTGGTACTGGTCGATTTTTGCATCTATTTCTCGATAAACGAACTGTTCTCTCTTACTAAGTGTCGCAACTAGCTCTAGACTTTCCCTTTCTTCCTTTACTACCTGATTTTTCTGAAAAGTTGTCACAATGGAAAAAAGCACAGCAAGTAGAAAAATCCCCAGTCCCCAATAAGATAGAGAAGACGTTCGCAGATACTGTAACCATTCAAAAGACCAGGAATGAGACAATTCGGGAGTTTCAAACTGGTGTTGCTGAGACATTGAGAGCTTGAATCGCCTCTTATCTGCAAATAGATAAAAAAAGATGAAACTAAGTAATTCTATGAATACCAAGCCATCAAATTGCAACCAAACTGTCCGCAAATCAGACCGTTGCAAAAAAGCAGGACCGGATAGAATCATTGAAAAACCGCTACTACCTTCTGACCCTCTTGCTAGGAGAAAGACTAGAAAACTAGTACAAACTAAAAAAATTATATCTTTGCTACAAGCATATGCTAAAATAGCAATCATTAATCTTAGGCCAACCATTATCATGAACCATATGGCACATAGGCCGAGGAGGTAGAGCCAACGGGGGATAAGTTTCTCTTGTCCAACTAGTTTCACTGGTGCCAAAAAATCGGACCACTGAAAATAGCTGTTCACTAAACCATGTCCTATCATAATCAGCCCATTTGTCGCTAACACCACAGTTACCAAGAAAATACTGGCTAGTATCCTGCGAATCTCCTGTAGGCCACAACTGTCTATTTGCACAAGCTGCCACCGTTTGTAGCCCTCCCTGCGGTCAAGCATCTGAAAAATGAGAAAGAACATTCCAACGAAGCAGATTCCCCCAAACGAAAAGAGTTGTTCAACAGATTTTTGAAGCATTCTTCCTATAGACCAGCCTTTTTGTTCGGGTTCATCGGCTAGACTGTGTTTTACCAACCAATCATTCCAAACCTTCTTCTCCTGCACTTCTTCCTTGGTCAACGAACCAAACTGGAGAAAGCTCTCTTCATATTTCTCAACTAGTCGTTCCAAATCCTGATACATCTGCGTACGGTGACGCGGAATTCTATCGAATCTCTTGCCTTTTAAGGCATCTTTAAGCGTCTCAAAGTCGCTCAAAATTCCGACTTTTAGCATCTGTTCTTCTGACTGTTCAACCATTTTTAGATTTGTGAGAACCGTACCGATATTTTCCAGCTCTGTTGTATAAGTTGAAATGTAATCATTTCTGTTTTTCTCCCTCTGAAAAATAGGAGAAAGCAGTAGAACCATACTAAGAAAAACGAAAAACCAGCAAATACTAGAGGAAAGGATTTTTTTCATCTCAAACCATAGTTTCATCAGAACTCCTCCTCTCTGCTACATAGAGAGTTCGATATAAACTCTCCATATATTCCGATGTTTTTGATAAGGATTTAACCTTAGAAACAGGAATTTTCTGTAAAAATGGTAGTATATTTTCTTCTGCAAGAAAGACTTCCCTCGTCGTCTGGTCTACTTGTTGGACTAACATCGTTGGAAATAGATTCAAAGCTTGCATCAACTCAGGGCAATCCTCCACCAGTAGCTGATAATCATAGGCCATCGTTCGCACTTCTTTTTCAATCAACTGAGTATCCTTTAAAAAATAAATCTGATGAGTTAATTTCTCAATTTCAGACAAATGGTGTGATGACAGTAAGATAGCCGTTCCTTTTTCTTGCAGTTCTAGTAACATCTCTCGCTGTTGAATAATATTTGTTGGATCAAGACCTACATGTGGCTCATCTAATAGCAAAAGTTTCGGTCTTGGTAAAATCGCCATGGTAAATAAGAGCTTTTGCTTCATCCCCATGGAATAGCTAGCAACTCGTTTTTTGACATAATGACCAATCCCTACTCGTTCAACCAACTCTTTCATTTTTTGCTTAGGAATCTGGTGCAATTTTGCCACATAACTGAGGTGATCATAACCTGTTAATTGGGGATAGAGAGATTCTGCACTCAGCATAAAGGTTAGATCCTGAAAAATCTCTTGTGATTGGTTAGATAGGCCATTGATAGCCACATGTCCCGTATCTGGTTTTTCCAAGTTCGCTAGAATATTCAGTAGTGTCGATTTTCCTGCACCATTTGGCCCCACCAAGGCAGCCAATTCCCCAGCCTTCACCTCAAAAGAAACATAAGACAGAACCTGATGATTACCATAACGCTTTGAAATATCTCGAACTTCTAACATACAAGCCTCCCTCTCCCTATCTACTAAATAAATTAGAGATTACCACTGCTATGTTTACTAAAATAAAATAATTCCATTTTAATCATTATGTATAATTTTTTACTCCAGTTTATTCATATCATCCTTCAAATATTAGTATACTACAAAAAGAAGGCGCTTTCAATGTGTGGTGTTGCTATTTTTGCATATTTCTTGATGAGAATTTTTCAAACAAAAGTTCTAAAATGAAGTTAGCCACTTAAGGGGATGAAAAACATCTCAGAGAGATATATTTGTAATCAGTACAACAACAATTAGAAAAACCTGGGAGGCAAAACTATTATACGCCAATAAGAAAACAGTTGACACTAGCTGAACGTAGAATGATTGAACGTTAGCTGCAAAGAAGGACTCGCAAATAAGGGAATCAGGGTCTATTATGCAGTTCTTCCTGATGGAGCCCCACAGAAAGGACTTTACATCAATGAGCGATACCAGCAGTTAAATAAGGAAGAAAGCAAGGCGCTTTTATCAGAAGAAGGCAGTCGCCTATTCGCCCAGCGCAAGGTGGATGCGGAATCTGTCTTTGGATAGATAAAGGATTGTTTGAGATGCAGACGATGTAACTTGAGAGGAAATCGGCAGGTCAAAATCGATATGGGATTAGTCCTCATAGCCAACAATCTCCTCAAATATAACCGAAAAAGAGCATAAGACAAAAAACCAGAAGTTCTACTGACGGAACTTCTGGTTTTAAGAAATTTTTGGCCTAGCCTCTTTTTACAACCCTAACAAGTAGAGTGAGAAAGAAGGTTCTCCTAAATCATGCCTTACTGCGGCTCTCTCTTTAATAAGAAAAATGGTATTAAAGATTTTCCATTTTCATTTCTTCTTCCATTTTCAAGCGCTGTACCTTCATCGTTGCAGTTCGCGGAATATCCTCATATGCCATTATGATTGGCTCTTTTAGAAGTGGTAAATCTGCCACCTGATGCCACCAAGCTTCCCAATTCATTTCTCGTCCATCTGTCAGAGCAACAATTGGCTGTGGTGCCCCATTAGCATCACGAATAATAACAATTTCAGATAAAAAGTCCAGCTGATCCAGCAAGAAATCTTCCAAGGCTAGATTGCTATCAATCGATTCAATCATATCTACCTGACGATCTTTTAAAAGTAGGGTTCCCTCTTGTGTCATACAGCCGTAATCACCACTGTCCCACCAATCACCATAGACATTTTCTTGGAAGCGCGCATCTTCCTTATAATAAGTCACTGCACGTCCACGGGATAAGAGTTGAATATGTCCATTTTGACCAGCTGGCAGAGGACATCCTTTTTCGTCTGTAATCCGTGCTGCTGTATAACCTGAAAGACCTATCCCCATATCACGAGCATTTGTTGTACCAAGAGTTTCCAACCGGTGATAGCGTAAAATCATCGGTCCACATTCACTCTGTCCATAAACCTGCATAAAGACAGGATGATTTGCTTTAGAAGCCTCTAGGAAAGCACGTAAAGTCCCAATATTGATTGCATCAAAGGTCGAATGGTAGTATCGAATACTAGAAAAGACAGTAGGATTTTCCCTAGCAAACTGTGCCCACTGTACAAAATGATTCGGGTGTGTTTCCAAGGCCATCGGTCGATAACGTTCTAAGCTAGTAGCCACATCTTGCGCCTTGGCAGATGACAAGGGAAGTAAAGGAAAACCGAGGCCAATAGCTGAAGAAATCCCAATATTATAACGTGAATGAACAGGAGAAATATGAAAAGCTAAGGTTTTTTTCTCCGCCATTTTTTCAAAAATAGTCTGCTGCCAAGCAACACGCCATCCCATTGTCTGTGCTGTGTGGCAGATTAATTTTGGAATCCCTGTCGTACCAGATGTATGCGTCATATACTGAATCACCTCTTCTGGCAGGAGATTCTCACGAACAAGATTAGCTGGTAGGCCTACTAAGTCTGCGACCGCAAGCTCTGTGACCAGATGTTTTTGCTCCATCGCTGCAACTCGCTCTTTTGTTTCCTTATCAAAAAGGATAAAGGATCGCTCTAGACGTTCTGCAAAGACATCGATCACACTAGTCGGCAAGTGATACGATACCATAACCGGTACTGCTCCTATGGCTGTTACAGCAACTGCTAGTAGATAGGTATCAAAGCCTGGACTTTTGTAAAGCATGACCTTATCATCAGCAGAAACTCCTGCAGCAGATAGTTGAGCAGCTCTTTGTTGAATAGCAGCAAAAACCTGGGTGTAGGTATTTTCAAATCCTAATTCAGGAAAGGCCTGATAGGATGTATCCAGTACAATGGCAACTTCTGGAAAACGCTCTGCAGCTTCCTTAAATTGACGGTATAAATTTAACGGTTGATAGGAAATCATTTCGCATCCCTATCCTTTCTAAGTTTGTGAAAAACTAAACATGATTATCCCTATTATACCATGATGTACCCCCCTCGTACAAATGAAAGTAGATTGCAAAATACTACCTCAAACAATAAATCTTACGAAATAGCTCTATTCTATAAAAAATGAACTCTCTAAAAATATGACACCAAAGGCAATTAATGCTCTATAAAAGCAATCAGAAGACCAACATTCGATTTAACAACACAACTTAAAGGTAAACCACGACAGACGCATGAAGAAAATCATTCATTGAAAAAGTTGTGAAAACAGCAAAACACTTACTTTGATAACCTTATTTTAAAAAATTCGAAGGATTTTCGAGAAATTCTCTAGTTTTTCATCCTTTAACACTACATGAAAGTTTTGCTTTCAGCAATTACAGGTCTTGGTTTTCAATATTTCAGAATAAAAAATCATATTTTAGAAATAATTTGGAAAAATTTTCTTCATGCGTTTGTCGTGAAGGTGAACAAGAACTAGGTAGACCGAAACTCCTGAAAATATCTACCACAGACTGTGGCCATTCGGTACAAATTTCACCCAATCTTTCCCACTCCCTTGTACACTTGTTCATACTGAAGTAATAGTTCCCTGACTCCTACTCATCTACTTACCTCACCGTTTCAATCCGCCATTTTTTCCAGCCCCTAAAACGAATAGCGCCTTGCTCATCGGTCCGAAATAGCTGTACCTTCCTTTCCTCAAATCGATCTATTGTCTCCTGATGAGGATGTTTGTAACGATTATTTTTACCAGCTGAAATCAAAGCTATCTTTGGTGAAATGTGATCCAGAAATTCGGGATAGGATGAGCCTTTGGAGCCATGGTGTCCTGCCTTCAATACATCAACTGGTAACTGCGGATAGGTTTTAACCAGGTCCAACTCCCCATCTTCTAAATCCCCTGTAAAAAGAAAACGCGTCTGCAATACATTTCCATACAAAATCACTGAATCATTATTTCCCCCATCTCCTACTGTAGGGGGATAAAGCACTTCTAAAAAACGGTCAAAAATCGGAATCCTACCTCCTACTCGTACAACATGAACAGGAACCCGTAGCCCTCTCAGGGTCTCTATAAAATCAGGAACCGTCAAGCTTCCTTCAGACACGTAAATGCACCCAATGTCTACAGCTTGTGCAACTTCTACCAGATCTCCCACGTGGTCTGTATCAGTATGCGTTAACACAAGTGTGTCAATCCGACTCACGCCACGGCTATAAAGGTAGGGAATCAAGGTGCGCTCTGCATTTGCTTGTGCACTCTTCTCCTGCCAACTTTCTTTAGCAGTAAAACTCACCTTTCCTCCAACATCAATCAAAACTGTTCGACCACGAATATCCCGCAAAAAGATGCTATCGCCTTGTCCAATATCCACTATTGTGATCTCATTTTCCAAAGGATGTTTGACGACAAAAAATAGCAGAGCTGCTAAGCTGATGAGAACGAAACGCCATTTACGGTTCTGATAGACATCATACGTAAGAAGCAAAACGGCCAGCAAGACGACTAATAGCGTAGCTATCGGTTTCCCGAAAATCAATGGTTTGAACCCCAGATCTGCTACCCACTGAATGCAGGCCTCCATCCAAACAAAGAAAAGATTAACCTGCGTAAGCTGTATCAAGGGTGCTAGCAAAAACACAATGCTGAGTCCTGGTAAGAAAACAACATCAAAAACAAAGGAAAAGAGAAAGGTTAGAAGGATAGACAAGGGTTGAAAGCTGTAAAAATAATAGAGCAACAAGGGTAAAATCCCAACTGAAATCGCTAAACTCTCCACTAGTACCTGCTTATAATGCGGCAACTCCTCAAAATCAAATACTGTCAGCAGAAAGGCATAAGCAAAACTCAGGATACCTCCAGCTGTTAATAAAAAATACGGCATAAGCAGGAAAGATAGGACAAGCGTACAAGCCATATTGTCCAATTTCGTAATGCCTAGATTGGCTAACATTTTCTGCAAAAGGGAGCGATTGACTGAGACCGAAAAGCCTGTCAAGCCAGCATACACAAAAGAAAAGGGGACTTGCAGCCAATCGACTATCTCCTTTCGCAGACCCAATCGCAAGAAAAGATAGCGAAATTTATCGACAAAGAATCCCACTTGCATCCCTGATAAAGCAAATAAATGAATAATGCCTAGACTAGAATACAGGTCACTCATTTGGTCAAACTCCTTGTCCAACTCTCCAAACAACAGCCCAGTCATGTAATGTCGCATCGGATTTGGGAACTGCTCCTTGATATACACCAATGCTTTGCGCCGAAGTACCGATAACCAATCCAAGGGATTCCAAGAAAAACGCTTTTGTATTTTTGTGATGTGGCTAATCTTGACCGTCCGATAAATCCCTTGTGTCCTTAAATAATCTCGATAATCAAATCCATTAAAATTTCGCTGTGCTTCTGGTTCAGATACAGTTGCCTCCACTTCTAGGTCCACCAAGCTTGACAAATGCTTAAAATAAGCCTGCTCCTTCTCACTTTTTAATTGATAAAAAACAGTATACAAGCGCCCTGATGACCTTGCTCGAAAGGTCAGGCTATCGCCGTTGACTTGAATGGTGTCTGGTTTGACCAATAGTTGACTAACTTCTGTCGGAGCTGTTCCTTCATCCATCATCATTTTCACTCTTTGTAGACCGAACAAGAGAACAAAACAGCCCAAAATCGGAAGCACCTGATACCAGACTTTTCGCCCTTGTCGAAACCAGAGTAAAACTAACAAGCCTAAAAACAGGAGCACAGATAAAAAGGATAGGCGGTACATCACAAAATAAAGAGCCAACAGTAAAACAGCTAAATGAATGGGAGCAATGGGTAGGCGCTTAATCAACTGTGACATAGGGACGGATATTCTCTAAGCTCTTAGCACCGATGCCTGAAACATTCTTCAAATCATCAACCGACTGAAAGCGACCATTACTCTCACGATAGGCAATAATATCTGCAGCTCGCTTAGCACCGATGCCTGAAATGGTCTGCAGGTCTGCTTCTGTTGCAGTATTGAGATTGATGAGGCTCCCTTTTTCACCCTTATCTCCGCTTGCTGGTGAAGTGGTTACAGTAGGAACAACCGAAACAGCTTCCTCCTTGGTCGCTACATAAACGACTCCCTCATCACTTAACTTCTGAGCCAAATTGATAGACTTGGAATCAGCAGTTTCTGCCAATCCTCCTGCCGCTTCTACAGCATCATGGAGGCGACTACCTGCCGACAAATGGTAAATGCCAGGCTTTCTGACCGCTCCCTTGACATCTACTACAAGCTGCGATTCTGAGTGGGAACTAGAGGGCTTTTCAACAACTTGCTCACTACTACTTGCTAACTCCGTTAAACTAATTTGCTCTTCTGTATGACCTGTTTGTCCCATCAAAAAAACAGTCGCTATCGCCACTATGATTCCAGACGGCACGACAATTTGCCATTTATAATCACGTACAATCTGTACCCATTTTTCAATCATATTCTTACCTCCACTTATTTATTCGCAAAGGGAAGCAAAAAAACTCGTTCAAGACGAGTTTTTGACTGTTTAGCGATCCAAATTGGTAGTTGGTTGCCAAATAAAACTGGCAAGATAACTAAAGAGATAGGTCAAGCCTAGAACCACTGCTACTAGAATCAATACTGGAATACGATAGATAAAAGTCCAGTAGCCCAAGCGTTTCTTGTTTGTCTGAGCAGCACGTGCGAGGACATCCAAGCGATTAAATTCTGACTCAATACGATGAGTGACTTCTGCAATTCCTGCATCGTCAAGGCGTTTCACATCCGAAATATCAATCGGATTGCCAAAAGCAACGTCAATGCGATCCCCTAATAAAAGATTTTTCACGGTCATTGGTCCAATATAGGTGGCAGGCATGATTTTCACCTTAGCAGTCTTTGCAATGACAGCAACGCCCCCTTTTAACTTGGTTGAATGACGGGTTCCAGAAGGGAACATGACCAAGGAACGATTGCTTTTTTTCAACATCTTGACAGGATATTTAATCGCTGCTGTACCTGGGTTTTCACGGTCAATAGGAAATGCACCACACTTGCTAATCCACCAGCCAAATCCACGATCCTTGAACAATTCTTTTTTTGCCATAAAAATAAATTGTTTGGGAGCTGAAGCATAGCCTAAAAAGACTGGATCCCAGAAGGTTCGATGAGGCGCTACCAAGATATAATTTTCATCTTGGGGCAAGATTTTCTCCCGATCATGATAATGAATATTGCCATTGACAGCCCACAACAAAAAGACTAACAAACTGCGTAAGTAGGAATAAAACATTATACTCTCCTTTGCTGATTTCTCTTTTATTATACCATATTTTGAAGACCTGAAAAGATTTTTCATCCGCTGTGACAATGTGCTATAATAGTTTTATGGTAAATCACAGGTTGAAAGCTGGAGAACGCATTGATCAACTGTTCTCCACTGATGTCAAAATTATTCAAAATAAGGAAGTTTTTAGCTATTCGATTGATAGTGTTCTTTTGTCACGTTTTCCAAAACTCCCTAAAAAAGGACTAATTGTTGATTTGTGTAGCGGAAATGGTGCTGTCGGACTCTTTGCATCGACTCAGACCAAAGCAAAAATCACTCTAATTGAAATCCAAGAACGATTGGCAGATATGGCGAAGCGCTCGATTGCGCTCAATCAGCTAGAAGATCAGGTCGAGATGATTCACGATGATCTCAAGCACCTACTCAACCATGTTCCACGTTCACAGGTTGATTTAATTCTTTGCAATCCGCCTTATTTTAAGGTCGAACAACAGCCTAATTTGAAAGCAAGCGAGCATTATCTATTAGCCAGACATGAAATCACGACCAACCTTGAAGAAATTTGTGCGGTGAGTCGCCATGCCCTCAAATCAAATGGCCGATTAGCCATGGTGCACCGACCAGAGCGTTTCCTTGAAATTATGGATACTATGAAGGCCTATCATCTAGCTCCCAAGCGGATTCAGTTTATCCATCCCAAGGCAAACAAGGAAGCCAATATGCTTCTGATTGAAGCCATTAAAGATGGTTCGTTAGAGGGGTTAAAAATCCTGCCACCTCTGATTGTTCATGAGGAAGACGGTCGCTATACTTCAGAAATTGAGGAGATCTATTTTGGCAAAGGCTAAACATTATATGTACGTGGTCAAATGTGCGGATAATAGCCTTTACACCGGCTATACAACTGATATTGACAAACGGATTGCAACCCACAACAGTGGCAAAGGTGCCAAATACACCCGCAACCGCAGACCTGTTAAACTACTCTATCAGGAAACCTTTCCCGATAAATCAAGTGCCATGTCAGCAGAAAGTTTCTTCAAACGCAAGACACGGCAGCAAAAATTGGATTATATTGCAGAAAGGGAGTGGGACAAAAATCGTGATTTCGTAGAAATCGATTTTGTCGTCCCACCCCCGCAAGGTTGACTAGGTTTGTAGAATGTTGATTTATCAACGTTTGACAAACCAGACAATCATCGCTTTCAAATTTCTAGGCTCAGGTATCAATAGTCACTCCCCTGACTATTGATATGCGTCAAACTGTCAAAGCTATAAAAGAAGCAAGGCTGGATACTTTTGTCCCATCCTCTTTTTACCTTCTTACATAAGTATAGGCTACGCAGCCTAGCTCATCTACTGCCTTAAATCCTAAGGATTCGTAGAAAGCCATTGTCTTTTCTTCTCTGCCTGTCAAGAGATGCAGTTGGTAAATAGCAGGATAGCTGGCTAAAAGCATTTCCATCAGCCTTCGTCCGATACCCCTTCGCTGATAGTCTGGTAAGACTAGAATATCTTGCACAAAGAGAATGGAAGCACCATCTCCCACAGCTCGTAACAAACCTACGAGCTTTTCTTGATCAAAGGCTGCAATAACTAATAGACTATTTGCTAAGGCTTGTTCTAACATCTGAGGTTGATTTGTATAATTAGTCCATTCAACTGCTCTGTAAAGCTCAAGAACGGATGACATCTCTAATTTTGCTTGTTTCACATAGGTAATCATCATCTTCTCCTTTTCTTTTATATGATTTTAGAAAGAACATGCTATATCCAAATTCCTGATACCCATAGGAACCTCCTGATTTATTATACATGTCAGGTGTTAGAATCTTCGTTTTTGCCCCACTTCCAATCGGCGAAACTGCGATTAAGGCTAAAAGTAGGATAGCCTAAGGACTGCAAATCTTGTGCAGCCACATTTGCATAGCCACACTGACGACCACGACAATACACGATAACCGTCCGATCTTTTGGCAGCTGCGTTTTTTTCTGATGAAAGTCAGCCATCGGGAGATTAACTGCACGAGGAAGATGGCCTGCCTCAAACTCTTCTGTAGGCCGTAGATCCAGTAAGAGAACATCTGGCTGCTCAGACAACTTGACCGCCTCTTCTAGACTAATCTGGTTCACACCTGCCTCCCTGTCATACTCCGCTTCAATGGTCCGCACTTCGGCTAGCTGCTCCTCACCGATGTCAAATAAGAACAGAATGAGTTGCGCTACCTTTGCTGAAGCAAGACTGTAGCGAATAAAATTCCCCTGACGGCTGGTAACCACTAGATTACTCTCTTTTAGGACTTGAAGATGACGGGAAGTATTGGCAACCGACAAGCCTGTCGCAAGGGCAATCCCCTCCACTGGCTTGGGGCCTTGGGTCAGAAGATTTAAAATCTCAAGCCGTTTTTCACTCCCTAGTCCCTTGGTCAATCGGGACAATTCCTTGTATAAACTATTTTTGTAGTCTGTCATTTTCGTATCCATCTATATCACTCCTCAACTATTCAATGAAATAGTATACTATTTGCCTCTCCCTGTCAACTATTCTTCCTTTTTACGGCAGCCTTTTAGAGAAACTAATCTGAGGCTGAGTCAAGAGTGTCCAGCCTCGATTCGCTTATCGATTTAACAGTTTAGAACATATCAATAGTCAGAGGAATGACTATTGATACCTGAGCTTGGAAATCAAAAAGCAAGGATTGTCAGGTTTGAAAAACGTTGATATACCAACATTCTACAAACCACGTCAACCTTGCGGGAGTGAGAGTAAACGAATCCAGAAATAAAGGAGTGAGGATAATCGATTTCTGCGAAATACCGATTGAGTCTCACTCCCTCTTAGGTTTAGGTGAAAAAGTGTTTAGTGTTTCCGTTTTCGAGCAAAGATTCCTGCTAATCCTGCGAAGGCTATTCCTAATAGGGAAACAAGGCTAGTAGCTTCGTTGGTTTTTGGCAAAGTAGCTTTCTCTGTCTTTTGAACCCGCTTCAACTCTACCGGTTGTTGGAGTTTTTTATCTGAATCAACTGGTGTTTTTTCTAGCTGTTGATTTGGCTTCATAGACTGCTCTGTTTGTCCTAGATGACCATTAGCTGTTGTAAAAGTATCTAGTTGAACCTTTTTATCTCCTAATTTTGCACTATTGTTCATTCTGTTTAACGCCTGAGTAGAATTTGCAGACATATTTGGTTTGACTACTTTTTCTCCTGGTTTTGCTGAATGAAGCAATTTATCTAGAGGCAGTACTGGCTTAGTGGCAATAGCAGGTTGCCCTGTAGCAAAATGACGGTTTTCTGGAGCTTTCGGCAATGGTTTTACAAAGGCTGGCTGGCCTGTATAGTGGTGTTTTTCCTTTGGCTTATCCAATGAACCTGATTGTCCCACGTCTGTTTTTGGTGATGGAGTTATCTGAGTATCTGATTCTACTTTTGGTTTAGCTGAATGAATCAACTCACCTATAGGCAATACTTGCTTAGTGCTAGTAATAGACTGCCCTGTAGCAAAATGGCGATTTTCTGGAGCTTTCGGCAATGGTTTTGCAAAGGCTGGCTGACCTGTATAGTGGTGTTTTTCCTTTGGCTTATCCGATAAACCTGATTGTTCTCCGTCTGCTTTTGGTAATGGAGCTGGAGTTACCTGAGTATCTGACTCCATTTTTGGTTTAGCTTTTTCTGAATCTACTTCTGATGAATCTGGCTTTTCTGTTGGTCGCACCGTCTTTATGGTAGTTTTTGAACCAATTCCTTGGTTATTCGCTAAATAATCATACAAGTCATTGAATTTCTTTTGTCTTGGATAAATTTCTTGCTGAATAAATAGTGGCAAATGAGAGACCGTACCATAGGGATGTAAAAACATGTCTTTCATAATCGCCTTCAAGGCTTCATTGTCAGGAAACTTCTGCCGTTTTTGTTCCAATTCACGAGCGATTTTTTCAATCTCTGCAAAGATAGCCAACTCCTGCAAATCTTTAATAATTTTATTGGTGAGTTTGGTATCAGCTGCAGTCTCTTCACTCAATTGCTCAAAACTAGCCATAAAGTCTTTTGCTTGTTCTCCGATTTCGGCCCAGATTTTCATTTGTGCATCCGAAAGATTCGCATCTGCTAATTGTGGTAGCGACTGTACAGCTTTTATCAGAGCTTTTGTCTGTTTTAAAGTTTCCAGATGAGGTGCTTTAGCATCTGCTACGTTTTGCTTCCGAGATTGGTCATAAATCTTATCTAAGCCAGTATCCGTTTTTTCATCTTCTAGTTGACTTCGGATAGCACTACGGTGATCGTCTGTCAAATACGGAAGTTTATCTACCTGTTCTTGGATGTTTTTGCGTTTCTCAAAAATGGCCGTATTTCTCTTTGACGTCTCATTTGCTTCTGCGATAATCGACTCGATTTCTGATGTAGTGCCTGCTTTTTCCAACCGATCGAGATAGTTCGAACGTTCATCCACTTCAAGATCTGCTTTTGTTTTAATCTCTGCGACAGCCTCTTTCTTTTTCTCTTCGACCTCTTTCAAGAGCTGTAGATAGTTCAGCGCTTTTTCTTTAATCGTATCTACTTCCGCTTTTGTAGGAGCAGCCATGACTTGAGTTGAGAAATCATTTTTCTGTGCCTGAGGCAAATCATTGATTTGAGCGATTTGATTGATTGCTTCTTTCTTGTAGGCTTCCAATTCTTCTTGAGCTTTCTTGGTCTTTATCTCTTCCTCACTCTCTTTATATAGCCTTGCAGATAGGTCTTGAAGTGCCTTAAGCGTTGTTTCTGGTTTCTCTGCTAAATCCGTAATTTGTTTCAGTCTATCAGGTTCAGAAGCTAGGACAGACTGTGCTGCGGTAACAAGGTTGTTTTTAGCTTCAGCATAATCCTTTTCCACTTCAGCTTTAAATGCGTCAAACTCTTTTTCCGTTGCTGTCTTAAGCTGTTCTTTATTATTGACTTGAGCGAGCTTCTCTATCAGTTGCTTGTAAGCAGGTTTCTTATCGGGTCTTGCAGCATGTTCGCTCAACTCCATAACCTTTTGACGGAGGGGGGCAAGTTCTGCTTGGAAGGTAGGATCTGCTTCCTCCTTCTCCATTTCCTTATTCTCAGCTGGCTTAGTTCCCATTACCTCTGCTTCATGCTCTTTATACAACTCTGCAGATAACTTTTTAAGAGCATCAAGGGTTGTTCCTGACATAGCTGCTAGCTTGGTAATTTTTTCGAATCTAGCAGGATCTAGGATAATTTTTGCTGCTGTAACATAGTTTTCTCTAGCTTCTGTATAATCGTTTTCTACCTCAGTTTTAAACGCGTCAAACCCTTTTCCTGTTGCTGTCTTAAGCTGTTCTTTATTATTGACTTGAGCGAGCTTCTCTATCAGTTGCTTGTAAGCAGGTTTCTTATCGGGTCTTGCAGCATGTTCGCTCAACTCCATAACCTTCTGACGGAGGGGGGCAAGTTCTGCTTGGAGTGCAGGATCCGCTTCTTCTTTCTCCATTTCCTTATCCTCAGCTGGCTTAGTCCCCATTGCCTTTTCTGCTTCGCTTTCTCGATATAGCTGTGCAGACAAGTCTTGCAGTGCCATAAGAGTTGTACCTGGCATAGCTGCTAAATCCGTAATTTGTTTCAGTCTATCAGGTTCAGAAGCTAGGACAGCTTGTGCTGCTGTAGTGTAATTGTTTTTAGCTTCGATATAGTCACTTTCCACTTCAGCTTTAAACGCGTTAAACTCTTTTCCTGTAGCTTCCATAAACTCTTCTTTTTTAGTGACCTTAGCGAGATTTCCTACCTGTCCTTGGTAAGTAACTTTCTTTTCACTTGTAGCAGCATGAGTACTTAATTCCATAACTTTCTGACGGAGGGTGGTAAGTTCTGCTTGGAAGGCAGGATCCACTGACTCAGTCGGCTTCTCCATATTTGCAACTTGTTCAGGAGTCGGTATCTCTTCTGCTTGGATAACTTGGGGCAGAGTGGAGATGAGGGCGGCAGTTGCTGCTGCAGCGTACAATTGTTTTTTCATGAGGTATGTACCTTTCTACTTTCTAAAGATAGGTCAAATTTATCACCTACCATTTTCAATCGATACACTCATTATATAGCAAAACTCCTTAATAAACAAACCAAGGTATTTTTATATATGCTTTAAAAATAACAAACGTTTTTTGACAGAAAATAACTATTTATCCGTATATTTTTGGGAATACTATAGAAACATACATGATTCATCTGTTTTTTTGTTGAAAATCGAACCTTTTAAAAACAGGTTCAATTTAACCACCATATCGTAGTCAAATAAACAGACAAAAAACAGATAGCCTTTACTCCGTCTACAAACGATAAAAAAGGCTGGGCAGTTTTGCCCAACCTCGTTAAACTGTATCGTTTGGAGAGTGGCTGTTACAATAAAACCACTATCCCATCTTACTCCCATTCTTCTGGATGGCGGAGCCAGTATAGTTCCTTATCTGAAAGAGGGAGCTTGATATCCCCAATTAAAGGAAGATCTTTCAAGACAATGTGATTGTCATTTTCGTAGACATACAAATCGACATCGTGCCCACTCCTTGTCGTCAACACAAAATGATAGGAAACTTTAGCATTAGCAGGCAGGTCCGCAAAGACTTCTTGTCCCTCAACATGTTCACCAGCTGAGCCGACATATTCTCCAAACGTAGCAAGAATGTCCTGATTCTTGGTTTCAAGAATTTTCTTGTCATCTGCATCATAGACACGAATCATTTAAGAATGACTCTCGTCCCTTTTTTCAGCCGTTTCGCCACTTCTGATGGAGCAGGATGACAGCCCAATACAGCTAAGAAAAAGCAAACAAAGATAAACTAATTTTTTCACGATACCACCTCCAAAAGCGAGAATCAGACATTATTCATAACGAAGTGCTTCAATTGGATCGAGCTTAGAAGCCTTGTTGGCTGGTAAAACACCAAAGAGAACACCGACTGCTGCTGAGAAAGCGAGACTTCCGAGCACCACTGGAATCGAAATAACCGCTGTAATTTCTCCTCCTAAGGCCTTTGTCACATTGATAGTTGTAACCGCTAATTGAGCAATGCCAAGGCCAATCAAACCGCCCAGACTGGTCAAAACCATCGCTTCAATCAAGAATTGCAGGAGAACATTTCTGCGTGTTGCGCCAAGGGCTTTCCGCAACCCAATCTCACGCGTTCTCTCTGTCACAGATACAAGCATGATATTCATGACCCCAATCCCACCGACAAGAAGGGAAATACCTGCAACCGCACCAATGAAAGCTGTTATTCCAGCTATCTGAGTATTGAAGGTATCTAAAAATTGTGAGAAATCTTGAATATCGTAGTTTGCTTCTCTTAGACGAGTGGCCCTTGTTAGGTAGGCCGCCGCTGCTTTTCCTACTTCGGAAGAGCGTGAAACATCTTCTACATGGACATAGATTTGCGCATTCTCAGGGGAACCCGTTTCGGCAGCGACTTGAGTATTGGTCATTAGGGCACCACCACCAATTCCAAAACTAGGAAGTCCACCGCCATTATTATCTTCCTTATAGACACCCACTACCAGGTAGGCCTTATTCGCTAGACTAACTGTCTGATTCAGAGCCGATTGCGCATCATCAAACAAGGTTTCAGCAGTTGCTTTATCTAGCATGATAATCCGAGCAAATTGAGCATAGTCATTTGCAGTGAACTTACGACCTGCTATTAGCGAAATAGACTTAACATCAAAGTAAGATTGACTAACCCCTGTAATAAAGACACTTTCTATCTTTTTTGCACCAACGCTAATTTCTCCATTATTGTTATTGGTTGTATAGTAATTGCTGACACCGTCTACCTCGAGTAAGCCTTTTAAAATAGTATCTGTCACGATTGGTTCTGGCTCATCGGTTGTTTGCTTTTCAGATAATCGAGTAAACAAACCACTTTGCTGTGATTCTGTCGTAGTATTGGAGAAATATAATTGAACATTATTCCGATCGCCTGCTAAGGCGTCAGTCAAACTTCTTTTGAACCCTTCTCCTAAGGCCATAATGACAACAACAGAAGCAATCCCGATGATAATTCCTAACATGGTCAGAAGCGAGCGCATCTTATGGGCAAGAACAGATTTTAAGGCAAATTTAATATTTTCCATTTAGCTCTCCTCCTTGCGTCTATCTTCTGTAATCACACCATCACGAAGGACGATGCAACGTTTGGCATAGGCTGCGATTTCTGGCTCGTGGGTCACCATGATAATAGTCTTGCCTTCACGATTTAGCTCGGTTAAGAGCTCCATAATCTGATCACCTGTCTTGGTATCAAGAGCCCCTGTTGGTTCATCCGCTAAAATGATGGATGGACTATTGACCAAGGCACGTGCAATCGCAACCCGCTGCTTTTGACCACCTGATAACTCAGAGGGCAAATGTGTCATCCGATCTCCCAATTCCACTTTCTCTAAAAATTGATGGGACAGGATTTTACGTTGACTAGCAGGAACTCCTGCATAAATCAAGGGCAATTCAACATTTTGAAGCGCATTTAATTTGGACAAAAGGAAGAACTGTTGAAAGACAAAGCCAATCTGATTGTTCCGAACATGTGCCAATTTGTTTTCTGAAATTTGGCTGACTTCCGTATCTTCCAAGATGTACTCACCAGCTGTTGGTCGATCCAACAAACCGATGATATTCATTAGCGTCGACTTCCCAGAACCAGACGGCCCCATAATCGCAAGAAATTCACCTTCTTCTACTTCGAGGTCAATATCTTTTAACACACGCAGTTCTTGATCTCCATTTTTATAGCTCTTATTAATGTTGGTCAGCTTGATCAATTGTTTCTTCATGCGCTTCTACCTCTTTTCCATCTTCTAGGCTATCGTTTGGATTGGAGATGACGTGATCGTCTACTTTCAGACCGCTTGTCACTTCTTGGTAAACCGCATCTGAATTCCCAAGTTTCACTTCAACTTTCTTCGCTTTGCCATTTACAATTGTCCAAACAAAGTTTTTGTCTCCCTCTGGCATAACAGCCGCAACTGGAATAAGAATATTCTTACTATTATTGACAACTTCAATGTTAACAGTAAAACCTTGCTTCAATGCACCAACTTCGCTCGTAATCGCTGCTTTAAATGGGTATTTTGCATTTGATGTACCACCACCAGCTCCAGGAACTGCTGCTGTTTGACCGCTTTCTGGATAGTTGGAAACGTAAGAAATTTTTCCAGTCCAAACTTGATCAGGGTAGACCTTTGAAGTAATTTTTACTTCTTGATCCGGCTTAATATTGGCCAAGTCATATTCTGACAGTGTTCCTGTCACTTGCAAGCTTCCTTGATTGACAATATGAACAACTGTCTGGCTGGTACTGGTATTTGAACGAGATACTGATTTATTGACCTCAACAACTGTTCCTGAAATCGTACTTTTTACAGTCGCATCTTCCAAAGCAGCCGCAGCTTTATTGACTCCAGATTGGGCATCAGCGTAAGCATCATTTAAATCTTGCAACTGCATATCAACTGTTCGTTGCGCATTAGACAAGGCTTTACCATCAATCGCATCATCGCCTGTCAAATCAACGCTTTGTCCATTTGCTTGAAGGTCATTAATCTGGCGTCCTGCTTTATTCAATGCCCTCACAGCTGCGTCATAGGCTGCTTGTTGCTCCGCTGTATTATACTGTACAAGTGGTGTCCCAACTTCGACTTGATCTCCTTGAGATACCAAAACATCATCTAATTCACCTTTTGAGGCATCGTAATAAACATATTGCTCATCTGCAGCAGAAACCGTTCCTGAAAGAAGAGTTGATGAAGCAATGGAACCTTCTTTAACCGAAGTATACATCAAACTTTCCTCCACTGTCGTAGTTTCTGGACCAGCACCACGACCTCCAAACAGTAGGGCACCTCCGATGATCGCTACCACTGCGACTCCTAAACCAGAAAACAAAATGATTTTGCTTTTCTTTGTCTTAAACATATCGTCTCTCCTTTATTTTAGCCATTATTGTACTAAATATATAGTACACCAATACAATCAAAAATGCAAGCACTTTCTAACATTATTTTATAAAAAAATCCACTTTTTGACTATACCCCTTGCCCAACAAGTACCTTACACTTTTGTAAGATTAGGAGATCGTAGCCAATTTTTGCAGGAAGGAGAAAAAAACGTTACAATAAAAGGGAAATGACAATCAGGAAGGAAAACAAGATGAAACGATTTGATATTCTTGCAATTGGAGGCGGTTCTGGGGGAATTGCGACCATGAATCGAGCAGCAGAGCACGGCGCTAAAGCAGCAGTCATTGAAGGAAATCTTCTCGGAGGCACCTGTATCAATATCGGCTGTGTTCCCAAAAAAATCATGTGGTACGGAGCCCAGATAGCAGAAAGTTTCCACCATTACGGACCTGAGTATGGTTTTTCTGCTGAACATATCACCTTTGATTTTGAAACGCTCAAGAAAAATCGTGACGCCTATATTGAGCGCTCTCGAAATTCCTATAAAGGAACGTTTGAGCGCAATCAAGTTGAGGTTATTCAAGGCTATGCTCGCTTTGTAGACAAACACACTGTTGAAGTCAACGGAGAGCGGATTTACGCCAACAAAATTGTCATTGCAACTGGCGCAAAACCAATTCCAGCAACCATTCCTGGTGGCGAATACGCCAGTGTCTCAGATGATGTTTTTGCTTGGGAGGAATTGCCCCAATCTATTGCTGTGATTGGAGCTGGTTACATTGCTGTTGAAATGGCAGGCGTATTGCATTCACTAGGTGTAGAAACAGGTCTCTTTGTCCGTCGTGATCGACCATTGCGCCGCTTCGACACCTACATCACGGACGCACTTGTTGCTGAAATGGAACGAACAGGTCTTACTCTTCATTCCCATAAAATTCCTACTCGCATTGAAAAAAATGCTGACGATAGCCTCACCATTTACTTTGAAGACGGTAGCCACCATACTGCTGAAAAAATCCTTTGGGCAGTTGGTCGAACAGCGAATATTGAAAACTTGAATTTAGAAGCGATTGGAGTCACTACCACCCCATCCGGGCATATTGCTGTCAATGAATTTCAGGAAACAAGCGTTCCAAATATCTTTGCCTTGGGTGATGTGACAGGAGAAAAAGAACTAACTCCTGTTGCTATTAAGGCCGGACGTACCTTGTCGGAACGATTGTTTAACAATAAAGTCGGCGCCAAAATGGACTACCACTTTATTCCAACGGTTGTATTTTCTCATCCAGCGATTGGTACAATTGGCTACACTCAAGAAGAAGCTGAAAAGGAATTTGGAGCAGACAATATCAAGGTCTATACTTCTGCCTTTACTTCCATGTATACTGCCCTTGCACAAAATCGCCAAGCAGCCAAATTCAAATTGGTCACAGCTGGACCAGAAGAAAAAATCGTTGGGCTCCACGGTATTGGCTATGGTGTTGATGAAATGATTCAAGGTTTTGCAGTGGCAATCAAAATGGGGGCTACCAAGGCTGACTTTGATGCAACAGTTGCTATTCACCCGACCGGAGCAGAAGAATTTGTTACCATGCGCTAATCGCTTAGAGAAGAATACTCTATAAAAATCAAAATCTGACTAGCTTCCACAATTGAGAATTGTGGAAGGCTGGAAATAGAAAAAGTGTAGCTCGCCCCTTGCAATTGAGAATTGTGGAAGTGGATAGATAAAACGAGCCTAGCTTGTGTCCTAAAAACCGCAGGGATAACGGAGGTTAGCTGAGGATTATTGCATAATCCTTATTTCCAACCTTCAACAGTCCACCGGACTGTTGAAGCAAGGTGAGTTAACGACGTCAGACTTTGATTTTTGACGAGTATGACCAATACAAGGGTGTGACAGCCGATGCAAAAAGGATTGACTTTTCCCGTCAATCCTTTTATAATTTCGTTACCCTATTAAATTAAAAAGGATAACACTATGGCTAATTCACACACCAAATCACTCATCTATTCTGCCATTGGTGCAGGACTCATTGCTGTCTTATCACAAATTATCATTCCAATCGGACCTGTCCCCTTTACCCTACAAACACTTGCCGTAGGGCTGATTGCTAGTCTCTATTCCCATAAAGAAGCCATTACTAGCCTTGTCCTCTATCTCTTGCTAGGAGCTATCGGACTACCTGTCTTTGCAGGCTTTTCAGGCGGAATAGCCAGTCTTTTCGGACCGACTGCTGGCTTCCTCTGGGGATTTTTGCTATATGCTGGTGTGACTACTTTTCTCAGCTCCGCCCAGTCCCCTAGATTACACATCTTTCTTGCCAATCTCGCAGGCGATACACTCTGCTTCCTATCTGGTAGCCTTGTTTTTTCCCTTACCACTCATAGTAGCCTTGAAAAAACACTTGCTCTGACCGTTCTGCCCTTTCTGATTCCTGATTTGTTCAAAATCCTCATCATTACAATCATTCATCAGCCTCTCAGTTGTATCTTATACTCGTCAAAAAGGACGTTCTAATATTTGTTCGCCCACCTTGCTGAAACGCCATTCTATCTATGCTGTAACTGTTGGCTTTTAGATGGAATAAACGATATATAGTGGATTGAGAACTGAACACGGACCAAGAGCTATGTTAAAAAGAGACGCAGATGTTCCAACTTTAGTTGGTTACAGCTGAGGCTCCCTTTAGTGGGGATGCAGATGTTCCAGCTTTAGCTGGTTACAGCTGAGGCTCCCTTTAGGGATAAATCTCGTTGGTTGCAAGCCAACCTACTTCGATTTCCTATTTTGTCTAGGAGTTGCTTAACGCCCTTGTATCTTATGAAACTGAACACGGACTAAGAGCTATGTAAAAAAAGAGATGCAGATGTTCCAGCTTTAGCTGGTTACAGCTGAGGCTCCCTTTAGGGATAAGTCTTCCTAGCTCCAAAGGTATAGTATACCTTTGGAGGTGAGTGTTAGGAGTTTGCAGAGCAAACTCTCCTTTGGCTCTTCGTCAGATTTCCTATTTTCACTTTGTGCTTTATACACCCTCGTATCTTATGAAGGAATAGGACAAGGCAAGGAGCTGCAGATAGAACTGGCGTTAATTGAGGATTACTCCATAATCCCTATTTCCAACCTTCAACAGTCCACTAGACTATTGAAGCAAAGAGACTTAACGATGCCCTAACCTTTATTCCATTCACCATAAAATCAAGGGAAGCAATAGCCCCCCTTGATCTTTCATTAATTCCGAAAGGCATCGACCAAGACTTGAAATTCTTCGTTAGACAGTGTGATACCTTTCCCCATCTTGCTATGGTCTGGACTCCACGTACGGATGTCGTACTTAGCAGGTGCGCCATTAAAGCTCACACGGTTTACTTCCTTGGTCCAACCCTTCTCATTCTCTGATAAAACGAGTAACTTTTCCTCAATTTCAAATGTAAATTCTGCCATATCTTCCTCCTCTTATAATCTATTCGCAAACGCTTGTCTTTTTTATCAATTTCCGATATGATAATTGTATCAATCTTTGGAGTATTTTACCATGAAAAAGTTTCTAGCCTTTCTCCTTTATCACCTCAATGTGTTTTTGGGCAATCAACAACCTTACCGAGACCTAAAAGAAGAATATACGCCCAATCTTGATATGATTCAACTTGCCCTCTATAAAAAAGCAGCTATCCATGTCATTTATGCGAATAAAAGTTTCACAGGGGAAATTGTAACATTTGATCCTGATAAGAATCGAATGATTGTCAAAAACTTTAAGAAAAATGTGACCAGTATCATTTCACTAAACGATATTCAACAAATTTCTCTTGTTCCTGATAGTGTTCGGAAGTCACAACAAGCATAAGAAACAAGGTCGAGACAAAAGTCCCTGACCTCGTTATTTTGTAGATTTAACAGTTTAGCGCATATCAATAGTCAGGGGAGTGACTATTGATACCTGAGCTTGGAAATCAAAAGCGAGGACTGTCTGATTTGTATCAACATTCTATTAGAAGAGGCTAGCGAACATTTCTTCGCTAGCCTTATTCCCAACCTTTCACAATTCTCAATTGTGAAAGCTAGTCAACATGCGGGGAGAGTAAACTAATCCAGCGGATTATTTTAGCCCGAACTTAGAAATAAAGGAGTGAGGATAATCGATTTCTACGAAATCACGATTTTTGTCCCACTCCCGTTTTTTTCATATCTCTATTATGCTCTAATCGTTACAGATTGTCCGTCTTCCTGATACAGATTGATGAGTCCTGACTTGCAGGCACGTACCATATCACCTGGATAGACTTCTTGCGGTAAACGAATGGTCAAGAGTTCCATTGGACGGTTAGCACGCTCAATGGGAAGACCGTCTGAATCGCGTAAGTCTGTAATAGTTGTTTCAAAATGGCGGAAACCTGGTCCGTAAAACTCAACCTCATCTCCTTCGTTGATGACATTGCGCTGACGAATGGTTGCGGTCATCGTATCCTTATCAAAAGCTACAACTTCTGCGATAAACTTATATTCAGGAATTTTACGGCGTGCACCAAATAATTGCTCGTTTTCCGTTGGAGGATTGTAGTAAAATCCTGTTGCTAGCTCCCGTTGAGCTACCTTCCACATCTCGTCAATCAAGTCTTGCTTAATGGCTTCAAACTTTTCTGGACTTTCCAAATAAGCATCAACTGCTGCCTTATAACAGTTGGTTACCGTAGAAACATAGTGAACAGACTTCATGCGACCTTCAATTTTCAGACTGTCCACTCCGTTTTCAATCATATCTGGAATATGATCAATCATGCACATATCAACTGCTGACATGGAAAATTCTTCAGGAACCTGTCCCTTGATACTACGACGTTCTTCTCCAAATGGTAAATCGTAGAGATTGTATTTCCAACGGCAGGATTGCGAACACCCACCACGGTTAGCATCGCGATTACTCATATGATTGGATAAAACGCAACGTCCTGAATAAGAAATACACATGGCACCGTGGACAAAAGCCTCAATCTCAACACTAGTACGCTTACGGATTTCCGCTAATTCTGCCATGGTTACTTCACGTGCCAAAACAACCCGTGTCAAACCCAATTCTTTCCAAAACTCAAAGGTTTCATAGTTTGTAGAAGAAGCCTGAGTTGACAGGTGAATCTCAAGTCCCGGCGCTTCTGTCGCACAAATGACAATCAAGGCAGGATCTGACACAATGACCGCATCGAGCCCCAAGTCCCGCAATTCACGGAACCAAGCTCCAGCTCCTACTTCATTTCCTTCATGTGTCACCATATTTGCTGCTACGTAAACCTTGGCACCACGAGCATGAGCATAGTCAATTCCTTCTTTCATTTCTTCCATGGAGAAATTTCCAGCACGGCTTCGCAAGCCATAGGCCTGACCACCAACGAAAACAGCATCTGCTCCGTAATCAACAGCCACTTTCAATTTTTCTAAGGTTCCAGCAGGTGACAAGACCTCTGGACGTTTTAGTTTTCTCTGTGTCATATCGTTTCCTATTTTACCTTATCTCTATCGTATTCGTAAAAACCTGTATCCAATCCTCGTTCTTTTGGATGCAACTTCCGAACCTGTTCATCTAATAAGAATGCCTTATCGTAGGTCAATTCTCCAGCCTCTGCCAAGTTTCTTGCCTCAACAAATAGCTTTGCAATTTCAACAAAGTTTTGTCCAGGGCAGTAAATTCCATCCAACTTCCAATGCAGGTAATCATGCTCAACTAGTTCCGTCAGCTTCGTCATCATGTCAATATCATTATTGATAAAAATATGCGTACCATGTTTGTCTTCATAAATGGAATAATGGCTATCCGGATCACTCGGCTCTGCTAAGAACAGGCCTCGCTGGCGTGACAAATCTGTCTCATCTGCCTTTGTAAAATTGTAATAATTTTGCAAGAGGGTTCGCTTAGAATGGTGAATTACCGATGCACCGTAGACCAAGATTTCTGCAGGAATTTCTAGGTTTTTAGCAATATCAAATAATTCTTCAGCCGGAATTTCCCTAGCAAGTACCGCACCTACTGCCCCATGATCTTTCCAGAAGTTAATCTGACGACTAGAAGTGACAAAAACAGATGTATCGTAAATCAGCTTAAAATGGTAGCCATCACGTTTATTGATGTAAAAGATACCCGTATCACCTACAACTAGGTAGTCCACCTGAATTTCCTTCATCAATTCCATAAAAGGCTGGATTTGATCCATCATATCTTGGTGCATGAGGGCGTTGGCTGCAACCGTTAATTCTTTACCAGCCTCGTGTGTCAAGCGAGCAATTTCTCGCAATTCATCATAGGTAAAGGAATGCGGAATCCGAAGCGCATGATCTTCTTCTCCTACATAAATACGGTCTACTCCCGCTTCTAATAGTTCCTTAACTTGTTCGATACTTTCAGCAGTTGCTGTAATAACAATTTTTCCCATAACGTTCATTATATCACAATATAGTTAAATGTTCAGTAATTCCTGTGATTTTAATCTTCAGACTTTTCTCATTTTTTTGTAATAAAATTGTAATATTTTTGTTACAGAAAGCTAGTATTGTTATGTTAACCTTAAAAGGCATAAAAGGAGACGATATGGCACTTAGAGACTATCGGCCTGATTCCTACTACTATGACGAGACAATCCCGAAAGAGAAACAACAGGCCACTTATCAAGCATATCAAGCAACAAATCCTGCTAAAGAACGTTTAAAAGAATTTTTCTTCTTTTTAAATATCGCTATTTTTAGTATCATTACAGTAATTGCTGCTTATATCTATCTTTCAAACCATGTTCCTATTTTTTTGGCCTTTCTATTAGCCATTGTAACAGGACTAATCGGATTAAAACTCGTCCAATTCTTCATTAAGAAAAAATTTTACTCATCAAAAAACAGAGCTAAGATAAGGAAATAATCTTAGTTCTGTTTTTTTTCATCAGTTTCTTTTCATTCCTATTTCTTCCACATACTCTTATCATCTCAAGATATTAAAGAATTGGAATATAACCCTCTAAATAGCAACAAATTGAAAGAGAAATAATGATTTAACTCTTAAAAAGCTTATTTTCATGCTGTTTTTGAGAGTTTTTCTATTGAAGAACCAAAAAAAAGATTGAAGAAGATGATCCAAAATAAATCTTTTCTTCAATCTGAGATTCTACCTACATACGGAATCTTTTTAATTATAATTTATTCATCATCAAAATCAAGTACAGGACGAGCTAAATAGTCATTGACGTAAATAATTTGCTCTCTTGCTTCTAAAATGTGCTGACGAATCTTTTCGGCAGATACTTCTCCCTCTGCTGCTTCTATTGCTAAAGATAATAACAAAGGAAAATTCAACCCTGTAATAACATGAACATTTTCTCGGTGAAGGAATTTTGCACATTCTTGATTTACTGATCCACCAAGTAAATCAGTCAATATCAAAACTTGCTCATCTTTCCCAATTTCCTCTAATAAATTTACCAACTCTTCTTCAACAGGAATATTATGGACATAGGCTGCTATTGTTGATAGTTTTATCGAATTTGGGGCAATATATTCCAAAGTATGTTTAAAACCTTCAGATAATCGTTCATGCGTCGCAATAATAAAATGTGTCATATTAAGGCTTCACTCCTAAAATTCCAAAATATGCTCCTACCAAAGAAATCACCAATAGCAAAAGAATCATTTTCAAGAAACCAACTTTTTTCTTTTCCATTAACCAATATACTAATCCTACTAATATAATAGATAATAGACCTGGAACAATTTTATCAAAGATTTCAGCTTGTAATCCTATAGTAACTTCTTTTAAAGTAAATACAAATGGAGTATAGACTTTAACAGATCCTGCAATCATGCTTCCAACAACTGTTAAACCGATAATAGAAGCAGCCTCTGTAAACAGTTGAAGTTGGCTAGCTAAATCTGTAATCAAGCGTACACCAGATTTATATCCTAAGTCATATAATTTAATTCGGAAAAGAACTAATAGCATATTTAAGGCAATCCAAACGAGTGCACCTAGAGGATTTCCTTCTAATGCCATATAACCTGCAATCGAGCCCATAATAGTTGGAAATAGGACCCAAAGAATGGAATCTCCCATCCCTGCTAGTGGCCCCATCAGAGATGTTTTAACTGAGCGGACTGCATTTAAGGATTTAAGTCCTTCACGTTCTTGAATCGCAACATCTGCTCCTAATACTGCTGGTGCCATATATGGAGTAGTATTAAAATATTCAAATTCTACTTCCATAGCTTTTTTATAGTCCTCATCATTAGGATACAATTTACGCAGAATATCTGCAATTGCCCATGCATATCCCGCACCTTGTAAAGTACCAAAGTTAACTGTATTACTACCAATAAAGGTCCATCTTAAAGCTGTATGCAGATGATCTTTTTTATCTAATTTCTTATGTACTGTATTACTCATCGAATAAATCTCCTTCAGTCATATTATTATTCTCTGGTGTAGAAGTGTGAATTGCTTTCTGCTCATTCATATAGTAAACAGAAGCCATAGCTAAACCAATTGCTGATAAACCAAGGATTGGTAAACCAAGATAAGCACTAAATACAAATCCTACTAAAACAGCCCAAAAGAATTTTTTCAATGGCATATATCTCATCAGCATAGCAACACCTATAACTGGGAGCATTCCACCCGCTACATTCAAGCCAGTTGTGAACCATTCTGGAATCGAATCAATAATGGAATTAATCAAATCTGGTCCAAATGCAACCAATATAGACATAGGAATAACGGCTTGTAATGCAACCATTAAAATACTCAACCAGTTCACCAGTTTCATTGCTTTGAATTTACCTTCAAGCATAAATTGTTTTGATTTATTCGCAACAAAGGAATTCAAGGTATGAACTAAAACATCAAGATTGATAGCTAAAATTCCGACTGGTAGACCAATTGCAACAGCAGTACCTAAATCAACTCCTGTCCTAGCTTTCAAAAAAATCGCAACAACTGTAGCCAATGCATAATCTGGTACAGACGAACCACCAAAAGCAGCTACTCCTAAACTAGTCAATTGGAACGTCCCTGCAATCGTCATTGCTGTTCCTAAATCTCCCATAATAAGCCCTGCGAAGAAACCAACTGTCACAGGCCAATGGTTCATAATAGTTGCTCCTCGGTTATCAATTAAAGCGTACGCAGGTAGCAAAATAATCAATATATTTTGTAATATTTCTGGCATTACTCTATTCTCCTTAATATTAATGTAATGATTTAATAGACATATTTATTCAAAGGCTCTTCTTTTGAATTTGGTGTAAATTGAAAAACAACTTCAATTCCCCGACTAGATAGCTCTTTTACAATATTCTTTTCTTCATCGTTCAAAGATACACTTTTGGTTAATTTTTCACGATCTTCCCTATCGAACACAATCCCCAACTGCACTTTTGGTAATTTAATTCCAGCATCTGCTAAGTTCAAAAGAATTTTTGGGCTGTTCACTACAATCAAGACGTTATGGTCATCATATTTTCCTGCTTTTATATTCGTAATAGCAGTTTCAACATTAATAATAGACATACCTGTTCCAGCAGGCTTACTCATCCGTATAATATTCTTTTGATCTTCATCTTGACTAACTAAATCATCAATCACCATGATACGCTTTGCATTTACATCTTTTACAACTTGCGTTACCACGATACCATGGACCAAACGCTGATCCACACGGGCTAATACTAGTCCCATAATTACATCCTCCATATTTCTGAAACACAATCTAAGCTATCGCTAAGAAAACTTCCAACCTTAGCAAATACCGGTATATAGTCACTATTTAGCTTAATTCTATAATGTTTTCCTCCTTCATACACTTCTTTTGTAAATAAATTAATCCAATCACATCCTATTGGTAAATAAACAAGCATCTCCTCTTGTAAATACTGAACAACTGGTGCTACCAATAATTCCGAACCAAACATATATTGCTTATTTTCTTTCCAACACTTATGATCGTTTGGAAATTCAAAGGATAATGGTCTCATTAGAGGCCAGCCATACAAGTGACATTCTTCATATAGAATACATAGATATGGCTTGAGCCATTCTCTCAACTTGATATGCTTCATCAAACACGATTCTATATCCGATCCAAAGGACCAAATTTCATTAGCTGCACCACTTGTTCGAATCCCACCTCCATCTTTACCAATTGGAAGTGTATGAGGCTGGCGATCCCCATGCATCCGCAAGATAGGTGAAAAAGTTGCAAATTGGAACCAACGCCGCATCAGCTCTTTCTGATAAGTCGTATCACTTGTGTACGCATGAAAACCGCCAATATCACTCGTCCACCAAGCCTGTCCACATAGTCCCATTGATAAGCCGATTTGGATTTGGATTTCTAACGATTCAAACGAACTCTCAATATCACCAGACCAAGCTAAAGCACCTTCTGATTGACCACCAAACCATACCGTTCGAATTAACGTCGGCCGAATGTATCGATTGATATGATTAGGGATTGCAGACAAATAGCCACAAGAGAATTGGCTAGAATATAAAGCAAGGTTCCCCTTTGAAATTTGATATTGTTGATGTTGATAATCAGATAGTTCAGGCTCAGCTTGATCTGCCCAAAATAAGCGAATCCCCCTATTCCAATAGTTATCAATCAACTGCTTTCGGACAAACTCTTGAACAGACTCATCTGTAAAATCTAGAATATAGGCTCCATTGAATAAGGGAAGCACAGATCCAGAAGATTCCTTCATCAGCATATCTTTTTCTTGATACTCTTCAAATAATGGACAATCTTGTGTTACGGTTGGCCAAACAGAGACCATTAGCTCTGTATTTGAATGTCGACATTCTATCGCAAATTCATCTATGCCCTGCCAGTATCGATTGTCAAATTCAAAACTGCCTTCACTCGGCCAATGAAAGTAATCAATAACTAGCACAGATAAGTTAATATTTCTCTGACGATATCCCTGATAAATTTCTTTTAACTCGTCAAGTGTTTGATAACGTAGCTTACTTTGCCACAATCCTAGATACTGTTCAGGCATTATAGGAGCCCTACCAACCAAACCAGTATAGCGACCTACCCCTTCTTTAAGAGTCTCTGCTCCGAATACTATGTATTCTACATAATTAGTATGATAACTGGACCAACAGTACTGATTCCTTGCAAAATGAACTTCTCCAATTCCAGCATGATTCCACATAAAACCATATCCCTTATTTGAAATATATGTCGGTAAACTTGTTTGGGAATTACGCTGTTGGAGTTGATAATATCCTCCATTTTTATTATGATATTTTTCTTGATAGCCACCTAAACCATAGATAATCTCTGTTTGATCGCTTTCAAATCTAACAAATGATTGATAAGTATCATCACTGGTTTTACGAAAATGATGTGGTGATATTTGTGCAGAGTTACTCCTTTGTTTAACAATAGGTAGCGTATCATCAATTCCTTTTGTCCTTCGAACAGAACTTTGTAATCTTGCATATTCTGTTAGTACAACCTTACCATTCTTAAAAAATTCTAACTTATCACCATCAAATTGAACCGTTAAACTTCCACTCGTTACACCCAATACTTGATTATTTTCCCAACATTGGATATCAGACGGTTGAGAAAGAATCTCAAAAGAAGATTGAAATGTCAAATTTTCTGATAGAAAGTCTGAAGGACAACTTCGAACTCGAATAACTTCATCACTTAAAACTTCAACAAATAGTTTGTACTGTGGTTGAGCGATAATAAAACCGGATGGAGACCAAGTCACACAGCTTTTATTTAGGATTGGCATAAGTAACTTCTCCGTTTTTCATTTGTACATTTTACATATTGCAACAAGTTTTCAAAGCTTGGAAGACTAGATTTTCTAATGAAAACCGGAATTTCGTATAAATCCGCAGTAATAAGATACTGTTTTCCTCCTTCGTATTCGTCCTGGCTAAATAGATGAATCCAAGTCTCTCCTGTCGGTAAATATACCGTACGTTCTCTTGCTTCATAATCCAGAATTGGAGCAACTAACAAGCTATCTCCCAATAAATAAGTATTGTCAATTTCCCATGCATTCTGATCATCTGGAAATTCAAAAAATAAACTCCTCATGACAGGATAGCCTTTTTCATGCGCTTCCACCATGATATTATATAGATAATCATTAAGTCGTTCCCGAATACGGAGAAAATCTGTCATTATGGATTCTACAGTATCTCCATATGACCAAATTTCATTTGGAGCACCTGAAGGCATTGAACCTCCGCCCGAAACAGATAAAGGAGCAGTATGAGGTAAACGATCACCGTGCATTCGTAAAATAGGCGAAAATGTCGCATATTGGAACCAGCGTACCATTAACTCTCTGAACTCAGAATTTTCTGGATTTCCCCCATGAAAACCGCCAATATCAGTCGTCCACCAAGGAATACCTGCTAAACCAACATTTAACCCTGTGTTCACTTGATTCCTGAATGATTTAAAGCTTGAATCAATATCACCTGACCAAGGTAATGCACCGTATCGCTGAGCACCAGCCCAAGCTCCCCGAACTAAAATAACATTCTGAACAGATTCTCCTCCATTTCCATCATAAATCATTTTTAAATAACCTAGAGGATATAGATTGCCACAATGCAATACAGGTCCTTTATGATATCTATAATTATCAAAATCATAAACAGCATACCCTGGCTCTGCTACATCAATCCAGTAATAATCTATTCCCAAACGTTTGTAATTCTTTTCTATCAGCGACCATACATATTGGCAAGCTTTGGGATTTGTAGTATCAATAAAAATTGTCTGCCCCTGAATCATCATTGTAATAGGAACACCTCGATTAACCTGCACAAGATAACCATTTGACTGATACTCTTGAAAATTACATGCATTTGTTTGAACAGTAGGCCAAATCGAAATAATAGGTTCAACATTATATACTTGTTTCAATGTATCAACTAATCCCTTTGGATCTGGCCAAAAATCTTTATCAAAGCAATACTCTCCTTGCTTAGGCCAATGGAAATAATCAATTGCAATCGTTGATAGCTGTATACCACGTTTGTGATAACCTTCCACTACCTCTAAAACTTCATCAGGCGTGCGATAGCGTAACTTACTTTGCCATAAGCCTAATAAATTTTTCGGCATTACTGGTGCCCGCCCAGTAACTCCTGAATAATTTTCCATAAGCTCCTTAGGAGACTCTCCTACTGTAATCCAATAATCAATATAAGTTGTTGCAGGCATGGACCACTCTGTCAGATTCTTCGCAAAATTTACTGTTCCAATACCAGGATTATTCCATAAAAAACCATAGTTAAGATTAGAAATGTAAAAGGGAATAGACATTTGAGAATTTCTTTGTGCTAGCTCTAACATCGTATGTTTTAAGTCAAGAAATTCATGTTGGTATTGACCCATACCATAGATTTTTTCAACAGAATTTGATTCAAAACGAACCTTTATAGAAAAATCATTACCATGGTAATTTGCACGATATTCACGAGATTTTAGCTTTAAGGTGGAATTAAAGGCTTTCGTAACCTTAATTGTTCCAACATCTTCACTTCCATCATCATGCTGAACAGCTCGTAATCGGATGTATTCTCTTAACAATACTTGATTGTGAGAATTATAAAACGTTAGACGTTTTCTATCATCCAAAACAGCCCTAATATCGCCATTGACTATTTCTACACTACCATTATCATTCTCTCTTACAACAGCATCAGATATAGAAATTTCTTCTTGCAAAGCACCCTTCTCTTCCTGAAAAACACCATTAGGAAAAGCACGCACTCTAAGTGAATTTCGTCCCCAAGCTTCAATGATTAGTAATTCATTATCTAAATACTTCTCTAATCTCATGAATTTATCTCCCTCTCCCTTTGTGTTAGTTCATTTGATAAACTAACATAATTATAACATGCTCCACCTCGTTTGTAAAGCGGTTCCATAAAAATATTTTATTTTTTATAAACTAGGACAAATGCTAGCTTCGTTGTACTGCTCAATCGTATGGTTACTTGAGGATTACAATTCTTTGGTCTGGAGATAAACCTTTCGATAATGACTATAAATTTCTTTGTACTGTTCAACATTTGCTTTAATCGGTTTTATAGCTTCAGAATAAGTTATGAATTTTTGTGCACATTCATTAATATCTGCAAACCATCCTAACCCTACTGCTGCAAGCATAGCCGCTCCCATTCCAGGTCCTTCTTCTACTTTTAAAGTAACTATATCAGCGTTAAAGATATCTGCCTGCATTTGAAGCCAATCTTTATTTTTAGCCCCACCACCGATAGAAATTATTTTAGTAAATGACTTATCAGCAACATCGGCTAATAAGGTTTGAGAATCTTTTAGAGAAAATGTTATTCCTTCTAAAACTGACCGTACAAAGTGTACAAACGAATGACTGGCATCAATTCCAATAAAACTAGCCCGTACATGACTATCCCTATGAGGTGTTCGTTCTCCTAGCAAATATGGAGCAAATAATAAGCCATTACTACCAGGTTCAATGCTATCAATTGATTGCAATAACTCCTCATAGCTCAATGTAGGAGCAAACATCTCTTTAAACCAATTCAAACTATACCCTGCAGTTAAAGTAACTCCCATAGAATAATAATTAGCAGGTATTGCATGATTAAAGCAATGCAACTTTCCTTGATAATTAGGAGCAGCATTTCCTTCATAGGTTAGAAAAACACCCGATGTTCCAATAGAAACCATTGCTACTTCTGGAGTAAGTATACCTGCTCCAACAGCAGCACAAGCATTATCAGCACCTCCTGCAAAAATTGTTACTTCTTGTTTCAGTTGGAACATCGTAGCAAGTTCATCTCGTAAATTTCCTATTGCTTGGCTAGAATCTACTACTTCAGGTAGATAATCTAAAGGAATCTTAAATTTTGAAGCGACTTGCTCAGACCAACATGATTCTCCCACATCAAACAGCAAGGTTCCTGCAGCATCCGAGTAATCTGAATGATATGTTCCTGTCAGATAATACCCTAAATAATCTTTTGGCAAAAGAATATGTCTTACTTTTTGCCAAACTTCTGGTTCATTTTGCTGAATCCACAGTATTTTAGGTAATGTAAATCCTTCTAGTGCATCATTTTTAGTGATAACGAACAACTCTTCACCTAATTCTTCACTAACTTGTTGACATTGCTTGGTTGTACGCGTATCATTCCATAAAATTGCTGGTCTTAAAACCTCTCCCGCCTCATCTAATAATACTAAACTATGCATTTGCCCAGAAATACTAATTCCCGCTAATTGTTCTGAGAAGTCACTTACCTGTTCAGACAATTTCTTTATTACTTGTTCAAATGCTCTAATCCAATCATTTGGCCTTTGCTCACTATATCCCTGCTGCAAATGTTGTAGTGAATAAGGTGAAGATGTTGTTTCAATAACTTCTCCGTTTCGATTGACCAAAACACCTTTTAACGAACTGGTTCCTAAATCAATACCTAATACATATGACATTTTTTCTTCCTTCCTTATAAAAAGAGGAGCAAGATTTGTTCCCTACTCCCCACCACTACTAGATCAAATAATCATTTAGACGAGATTTTACACTCTCTAGATGACTAGATTCCAATGTTGGACTATCATTCTTGAGAGCATATTCTGTTAGACTTTCTAAATCTTCTTTATCTTCAAGAATTCGAATACCAATCCCTTCCTTATAACTAGCATAGCGTTCTTCTTTTAAATTTTCTAAAAACTTGTCTTCACGAATCTTAGCAGCTGCTTTTAATCCTCTAGCATATGTATCCATTCCAGCAATATGCGCAAGTATCAAATCTTCCATTTCAAAAGAGGAGCGTCGCACTTTTGCATCAAAATTGATACCTCCAGGTGCTAAACCACCATTAGCTAAAATCTCTAACATAGTAAAGGTTGTATCGTAGATATTAGTTGGAAATTCATCAGTATCCCACCCTAAAAGCATATCACCCTGGTTCGCATCAATAGATCCAAGGGCATCATAGTCTCTTGCTACATTTAATTCATGTTCAAATGTATGACCTGCTAATGTTGCATGGTTAGCTTCTAAATTGAGTTTAAAATCACCTTCTAAGTCATATTTTTGAATGAAAGCCATTGTTGTCGCTGCATCAAAATCATACTGATGCTTTGAGGGTTCCTTTGGTTTAGGTTCAATCAAAAATTGTGGCTTATGTCCGATTTTTTCTCCATAAGTAACGGCCATCTTAAATAAACGTGCAATATTGTCTTGCTCAAATTTCATATTGGTATTGAGAAGTGATTCGTATCCTTCACGACCTCCCCAAAAGACATAGTTTTCTCCACCCAATTTTTTAGAAATATCTAATCCTTTTTTCACTTGAGCTGCTGCATATGCAAATACTTCTGCATTATTAGATGAGGCAGCACCATTGTTAAAACGAGGATGAGAGAACATGTTCGCAGTATTCCAAAGAAGTTTTTTCCCTGTTTCTTCCATCTTTTGTTTAATATGATCTGTAATTTCATCTAAATTAGAGAAAAATTGTTCTAAACTATCACCCGTAGGAGCAATATCTACATCATGGAAACAGAAATAATCAACACCTAGTTTTTCTAATATTTCAAAAAAGGCTTCCACTCTATTATGAGCTGTCTCCATTGGAGTCGAACCTTCCCAAGTTCGAATATTTGTCGGACTACCAAACGGATCTGACCCATCTTGAGTCATGGTATGCCAGTATGCTAGAGCAAACCGAAGATGCTCTCTCATCGTTTTACCTTCAATCACTTCATCAGGATTATAGTGGCGAAAAGCGAATAAATTGCTTGTTTTAGTCCCTTCGTATTGGACGTTTGATATGCTACTAAAGTATGCCATAAATTTCTCCTTTTAGTTAGTATTTTTTATTAACTAACTATAGGGTATCACTTTTGCTGAAATATGTCAACGCTTACAACGCGTTTTTATAGCATTTTTTTTCTTACTATTCCAAATATTTTATGATAAAATGAAGAAAATGCTACTTAGAATTAATAGAGGTATCCCTAGTGAAAAATCAGGTAATTTTAGAACTAAATGAGTCAATTGTCCTAAAAACTATAATATTGAGCAAAAATATTTCTCGTATTGAACTTTCTAAAAAGACACATTTAAGTAAAGCAGCAATCACTACTTTCTGTAAGCAATTACTAGATAAAAATTTAATAATTGAAACAGGAACTGGAGAAGGAGCTAGAAAAGGAGGGCCCAAACCTATTTATCTTTCTTTTAACCCTTACTGTGCCTGCTCACTTTCGATTGAAGTAGGAAATCATAAGTTGATTGGAGCAATATCTTACTTAAATGGAGAGCTAATTTATTCAGATAAGGTCTTGAATACCATCAATTCAAAGAACGCAATTGAACTTTTACAACAATTATTGGAAAAATTAATAGAAAAAGCGCCTACTACTTTATATGGAATCATCGGATTAACCCTAGCCATCCATGGAGTTGTTTCAGATAATCAAATTATATTTACGCCATACTCCGATTTAGACCAACTCTCTCTTCAAAAAAAACTGCAATCCTTATATAGTTTTCCCATTTGGTTAGAAAACGAAGCTAACTTAGTAGCATTAGGAGAATACACTTACCATTTCCCTGTTAGTCATCTGGTTACAATCAGCTGCCATAGTGGTATTGGAACTGGAATTTTATTAAATGGAACTATTTACCAAGGCTACCAAAATCGAGCTGGAGAATTTGGACATACAATTCTCTATCCAAACGGTATTTTATGTCCATGTGGTAACCACGGTTGTTTAGAGCAATACTCTTCTATAAAAGCTCTACTCCAACAGTTTCAGTCACACAAGCAAAATCCCAAACTAACACTAGATGATTTCATCCATTATCTAGCACAACAAGAGCCCATAGCACATCAGTTGATGATTGATAACGCAAAAAATATGGCAATTGGAATTACCAATGTCACTCTTCTCTATAATCCTCAAATATTAATTTTAAATAATCCTATTTATAGACGTTTTCCTCAATACCTATCTACTATTAAGCAACATGTCACAACCCGATTTTTATCTGATTTAGAAATTGCTCTTGATCATTTAGGTGACTATGCTGCCACATTCGGTGGACTTAGTTACAGTACAAATCAATTTTTAGGAATTACTGCTTTACGTTTTCCAAAGAATCTTACCAATTAAAAAGATTCTGCCTACCTACAGAATCTCAAAATATAAACATTTCCTCTAAATAAATAGCAACAATTTAAATAGGACGAACAAAACAGGATAGGAATGAACTCTTAGAAAAGCTTATTTTCATGCTGTTTTTGAGAGTTTTTCTATTGAAGAACCAAAAAAAAGATTAAAGAAGATGATCCAAAATAAATCTTTTCTTCAATCTCAAATCCGCATCAGCGGACTTTTTTTATTCTTCTTCTAGGTTTGGTAAGTCAATCTCAATGTCTTCTGTTGTGACTGCCAATTCCTCTTCTAGCTCTTCTGCACTAGGAAGGGTTTGGGTCTTTTCTTTAATAGACTCAACCAAGTCAGCTGTTGTCAGATTTTGTTCTGCAATTTTTTCCTTGATGTGCTCAAATTTTTCAAGAGATTGCGCCTTCACCAATTGCGCTTTTTCTTTTCCAGACTGAACCAAATCATCGACTGTCAACTCACCTGAAGTCAATTGGTCTCTGACTGTTTCGTATTTGTCAACTGCTTGCTGCCCCAAATCTTGAGCTTTTTGAATCCATTCTGCATTGATTTCTTCATGATTCTCTTGGTAATCCTTCGTGAAATCAAGGACTTTTTTCTTAACTACTTGACCTGTCTTTGTTGCAAGAAAGGCTGCTGCTGCTGCACCACCTGCTGCACCTAAAAGGATACTTGTGAAAATGCTAGATTTTTTAACCATGTTGTTTTGCTCCTTTCTTCCCTAAAATAGAAGATAATTTACTAACTGCTGCTAAGGCTCCTCCTGCCTTTACCGTATGTTGGCCTGCGGTGCGGGCTTTTGCTGTTAGACCACGCGCAGAGGTATTGAGGTCTGATACTGACTCTGACAAGTCAGCAACTGCTACAAAGAGTGGATCCAAAGTAGCAACTTTTCCGTTTACATCTGCAACCAGAACATTTGTTTTAGCTAACAATTCATTGGTTTGGTAAAGGGTTACATTAACATCACTCGTTAACACATTCAAAGTGTGTTGTGCTTCATCAACCACATTGGATACTTTTTTCAACAAGAGGATAACATATACTGCAACAGCTCCAAGGGCAATTGCGATAATAAAAACAGATAATTCAATCAGCATAGAAATCTCCTTTTCTTAGATCTGATAATAAGGAATGTCTTTTCGACGACGATAGAAAAATAAGATTAGTGCTAACAGCACGAATAAGGCAGAAAGCCACTGTGAAACACGTAAGCCAAGGAACATTAGACTGTCCGTTCTCATCCCCTCAATGACAAAACGACCGACACCGTACCACACTAGGTAAAATAGGGTAATTTCACCCTGCTTGAGGAGTTTTTTTCGTCTCCGCAATACACAGATTAGAACGAAACCAAACAGATTCCAAAGCGATTCATATAAGAAAGTTGGCGTTCGATAACTTCCGTCAATATACATTTGCTTACGAATAAACTCTGGCAGATAATCAAGATTGCTAACACTTGCACCATAGGCCTCTTGATTGAAAAAGTTTCCCCAGCGACCAATAGCCTGTGCAATCATAACAGACGGTGCTACCACATCAAGAAAATCCCAGATTTCAATGAAGCGATGGCGTGTAAAGAAGATTAGAACGAGAAATCCCGTCAACAGACCACCATAAATGGCAATGCCTCCCTCCCAAATGGCAAAAATAGAAAGAAGATTGTCCTTATATAAATCCCAAGAAAAGGCTACATAATAAATCCTCGCACCAAGAATTGCAAGCGGAAAGGCTATTAAGATAAAATCTACAATATCATCTGACAGAATTTTTTTACGAGGTGCTTCCTTAGACGCAAGAAAGACTGCAAGAATCAAACCTGTGATGATACACAAGGCATACCAACGAATTTCGAGCGGACCTAATTTTACTGCAACTGGATCAATCATCGGCTACTCCTTATTGCTTGCAATGAGGCTACCGAGCCGTTTTTCAAATTCCTTAGTCGCATCAAAGCCCATTTGTTTGGAACGATAGTTCATAGCTGCTGCTTCAATCACGACAGAAATATTACGCCCTGTCTTAACTGGGATTCGAATCTGAGGAATCGTAATTCCTGCAATCTCAATCGAATCACCGCTATTTCCCAAGCGGTCAAAGACCTTACCTGTGTCATAATTTTCAAGGTAAATGGCAAGTTGCACTTCTGATGATTCCTTGACCGCACTCGCACCGTACAGACTCATAATATCAATAATGCCAACACCTCGGATTTCCAGTAGGTGCCGTAGAATCTCAGCTGGTTCCCCCCAGAGAGTAACATCATCCTTGGCATAAACATCTACTCGATCATCTGCGACGATACGGTGACCACGTTTAACCAATTCAAGACCAGTTTCACTTTTCCCAATTCCAGAATCTCCCTGAATCAGAACACCCATGCCATAGATATCCATGAGAACACCATGGACACTGGTCCGTTTTGCAAGGCGTGAATCTAAGTAAGAAGATAATTCCCCTGCCAAACGACTTGTAGCAGACTGGCTTTGGAAAATAGCAATCCCTTTTTCCTCAGCTGCTTGAAACATTTCTTCTGGAATTTCCAAACCACGCGCTACAATCACCACTGGAGTCTCAGGCTGAAACATTCTCCGTAAAACTTGATAACGATTATGAGAGGTCATGGCCATTAAATAGGACCATTCTTTCATCCCCATTAGCTGAATACGCTCTGGCGCATAATAGTCAAAATAGCCTGTCATCTCAAGACCAGGACGAGTAATATCAGATGTGGTAATCTCTTTTTCCAGTAGGATTTCCGTACTATATGCGCTACTCACACGCACATTGTCAATCAAATCTTTGACAAAAACTGCCATATCATACCTCTCATACTTTTTTAAAATCAACATCCGAATCACTTCCATCCTTTAATAAGGCTAGTGAGCAATGTCCGATTGTGATTTTTGAAGCGTGTCATTTCTTTATAAATTATTATACCACAAGATAGGAGGAGAATACAAAAAGGGAGTGAGACAGCAGTCGTGATTTCCGAGAAATCGACTTTCCTCACTCCTTTCATAATACAGCTACCGAATCATCTTACTTCTACCACTTGTGTCTCTGAATTTTTTCAGCATCCTTTATTTTTCTAGGTCCTGTACCATAGCGGTCTGCATAAACATCTTCCTTAAAGGGAAGTAAAACAGCTGCTAGAATATAGACTGCAATAGCTAACAAGCCCAAACGTCCAACTAAACAGATGATGAAAAAGACAATCCGAGTAATGCTAAGATCTAATCGAAAACGATCTGCTATACCTGCTAAAACACCTGTTATCAGTTTATTCGTTCGTTGCTTATAAAATCCGAATGGCATGTTGCACTCCTTTTACACTAATTGGGCTGTTGACTGTCTTTATATGAAGATACAGGAGGCAATCTCCTTTCTTCTCGCAAAAATAAGGACTTGGCTTCTTTTTTCGATTAACAACTAATTGCCCTGTTGAACTTTCCACCTTTCCACGTAAGCCTTGCTGTTTTGGCACTTGCAGATAAACTGGAGCTTGGACGAGTTGGAGGAAGAGGTGCTGAGACATGAGATTCATTGCAGTGATACGAATATCCTGTTGTTTTTTATCCGTAGAGCTATGAATGGAAATATCTTCAAAAGGAAGATAGTCTAGTCTCGCATCTGCTCTTCCCAAATCCAAATTCAAAATGGACATCCACTGCTCTGGTAGAGAAACGGTCAAGTGGCAAGGAAGATTAGAAGCAAAATGCAAGCCTTGGTTTTCAACATAAATCTGAGGTAAAAAGGCTTGATTGGTTTGTTGAGGGTAAACAAGGTAAATCTGAACCTGATCCGACTTGTTTTTGACAAAAGAAACCTTTCCTTCTGACATACTGATAAAAAGGGATTCAATGTCTGCAAAGGCATACTCTTGTTTCAATTTAGATGAGGAAAAAATTTTCAAACGCGGGAGTGTAAAACTCAACCGTGGTTTTTCTTCCTCTACGAGAAAGTCTGGTTCTTCATCAAATTCTAAAAAGCAGGCACGCGCTTCTTCTTTGGTCAAAATCCCCTTCTCATATAGTTCAATCAATCGTTTTTGCGGTTCTTGTGCCATTTCCTCACCTCGATTCTCTTCTATTATACCATAGGCAGACCAAAAGAAATCAGCCCAAGGACTGATTTCTTTCATCAACTACTGTCAGGAAGCCACGGCACTTACCGCAACGGTAGTTTGCTGTGTTCACGCGCCGCTTTCGTGGGTAGACTTGACCACACTGCTGGCAGCGGTAGAGATAGGGAGTTTGCGCGGGAGATGCTAGTTGCGGTGCATAGCGTACTCCGTCTACTGCCTGTAACAATTCCTTGAAATCCCTGTCCTTGTGGCGATAGCCTTTTTGCTCAAAATACAGATGATAATGGCAGAGTTCGTGGCGGACAATCTTGCGAAACAAGTCCTTGTCTGCTTCATAGTAGCGAGGATTGAAGTCCAAATGTCCGTCCTTGGGAAAGAACCGTCCACCTGTTGTTTTCAAACGATGATTCCAATGGGCTTGATGTCGGAATTCTTTTCCAAAATCCTCACGTGACACCTGCTGAATATACTCAGTGAGATTCATGAGGCGGCACCAAGCTGAGATTGACTTTTTCACGAACCGTATCCAATTTGTAGACCCAAACCGTTACCAAATCTCCAACAGAGACTACTTGACTCGGATGTTTGATAAAGTTCTTACTCATATTTGAAATATGAATCAAACCATCTTCATGGATACCAATATCAACAAAGGCCCCAAAGTCAACCACATTGCGAACCACACCTTCTAGCTTCTGTCCAATTTCTAAATCTTTAAAATCCAGAACATCTTGACGCAATACAGGTGCTGCAAAGTCATCCCGCAAATCTCGACCAGGTTTGAGTAAGTCTGCTAGAATATCCTTCAAAGTTTCCTTACCCAGACCCAATTCTTCTGCCATTTCTCTTAGCTGTACTGCTTTTAATTTCTCCTGCGCTGTTTCATCTAATTGCTCAATATCTAATAAGTCAAAGAGTTTTTGAACCGCTGGATAGGACTCTGGGTGCACTCCTGTATTGTCCAAGAAATTGCTCGCCTCAGGAATTCGTAAGAAACCAGCTGCCTGCTCAAAGGCCTTGTCACCTAGGCGTGGGACCTTCTTCAATTCAGCTCGTGAGGTCAAAGCTCCGTTTTCTTCACGGTATTTGACAATATTTTCAGAAATCGTCTTGTTGAGACCTGCCACATGAGCTAGGAGGGCAGGACTTGCAGTATTGATGTTGACACCGACCTGATTGACTACAGTGTCCACTACGAAATCAAGGCTCTCAGATAATTTTTTCTGATTGACATCGTGCTGGTATTGGCCAACACCGATTGATTTGGGATCAATTTTAACCAACTCTGCAAGTGGATCTTGCAAGCGACGAGCAATCGAGATCGCCGAGCGTTTTTCAACCGTCAAATCAGGAAATTCATGCCGTGCCAATTCAGAAGCAGAATAAACTGATGCCCCGCTTTCATTGACAATCACATAGCGAACAGCTGGAAATTGTTGCAAGACTTCTGCGACAAAACTTTCAGACTCACGACTAGCTGTTCCATTTCCAATGGCAATGATTTCAATACCATATTGGCCAATCAGGCCTGCCAGTTCTTCTTTTGCCTGTGCAATCTGTGCCTGTGAAGCTGGCTTCACAGGATAAATGACCTGTGTTGTCAAGAGTTTTCCGGTCTGATCCACCACTGCTAGCTTAGCACCTGTACGAAAGGCTGGGTCAAAGCCCAATACCATTTTTCCTTTTAATGGTGGCATCAATAGTAGATTACGAAGGTTCTCTGAAAAGAGGAGAATCGCTCCTTCTTCTGCTGTTTCAGTCAATTCAGTCCGAATACGACGCTCCATGGCTGGTAAGATTTTCTTCTTAACTGCCTGGCTGATTGCTTCTGTAATGTAGCTATTTTTCTGAGGAAAACGAACTTCAAAGAACCGCAGAATTTTCTCAAGATTATGCTCAAAGGAGACCTTTAAGGCACCTAATTTTTCGCCACGATTGAGGGCTAAGGTCCGATAACCTTGCATATTCGCAACTGTTTCAGAAAACTCATAATACATCTGAAAGACTTGCTTTTCGTCCGATTCTTGATCTTTTAATTGCGATTGTAAAATAGAATGGTGCAAGACTTCATGGTAGGTCCAAGCGCGTAATTTCACATCTTCTGAAATAGCCTCCACCAAAATATCTACCGCACCAGCGAGACAATCTTCTGCTGTTTCAAATCCTTGGCAGATAAAAGTTGCTGCTTGTGTTTCCAAATCTGCAACATTTTGTAAAATAAGACGTGCCAGAGGAAAAAGACCTGCTTCTCGGGCAATCGTTGCCTTTGTTCTGCGCTTTTCCTTGTATGGCAAGTAGAGCTCTTCCACATCGGCTAATTTTTCAGCTTCTTCAATCGCCTGACGCAGTCCATCCGTCAATTTACCTTGCTCTTCAATCTTAGACAAAACGGTGGCTTTTCGTTCTGCCAAAGCTGTTAAGGATTTATCCAAGTCAATAATAGACTTAATCACAACCTCATCTAAATTCCCTGTCATTTCCTTACGATAACGAGCGATAAAGGGAATGGTATTGCCTTCCGCTGTCAAGGTCAAAACGGTTTCAATTTGCTTTATGTTGACACCCAAATCCTGGGCGATTTTCAAATATTTTTCTTCCATAACCCTTATTATATCATGGATGTCAGAAAGAAAAAAGACGGCGAGGTAGAAGTCAGGTGAGAAAATAGCATTTTTATCATTTCAGCCTCTCACTCCTACAGTGGAAATTTATTTGCTTATAGTATGAAAAAAGGCTGGGCAATTGCCCAACCTCGGTGTCCTTCCTTATCTGACCTTATCGTGTAAAATCAATTCTCTGAGCTAAACGGTCAATGACCAGAGAACCAACAATTAGAGAGGCAAATTCTCCTACAGCAGTTGTAAACCATGTTGCTAAGAAAGGTGCGCTTGCTAGAAAATACAATTCAAGAGCAATGGTAAACATAGATAAAGAAAAGAAAATAGAAAAGTAGAAAAATGCCTTATTGATTATCCCATTGAAGAGATACTCTGTTTGGTATTTTTTAAAGAAATAAATCCCTAGAGCCACAAAGAGGAGGGTCGAGCCTCCACCGACAAAAACATCAATCACTCCGAAGCCTATAAAATTCGAAATCATACAGCCAATCGTAACAGCAATGAGATATTTACGATTATAAAAGGCTAGGAAATTCAACATTTCCGACAAACGGAACTGATAGGCTCCGTAGGAAATCGCATTGAGAGGTGGCGTTACTGTTAACACCACGTAAATCGCCGCAACCAAGGCAATGTGTGCCATGTCACGAACTGTCCATTTTGTTTGATTCATATAAATCTCCTTTGGCGGCTAAACCGCGTATAATATGCTTGGCTAAAGGAAGGAAGTGCCAAGGGTTGTGTAAGATAGGAAGCCGTGGAAAAAACCGAATGTAGTCAAGAGTAGCCGTTTTTTCGACTAAGAACTTATTATTTTCACAACGTTTCTAGTATAGCACAATCAAGGATAATATGGTAGACTTAGAGTATGAAAAAATATCTAAAAGCATTTTTTGAGAATGAAATCCTGTCCTATTTATTTTTTGGAGTAGCCACTACTCTTGTCTATATCCTTACGAGGACCAGTCTTTTCTTCCTAATTCCTCAAACCCTCCTTATTGTCTTTATTGCCAACTGTGTCGCCATTTTATTTGCCTTTATCACAAATGATCAAATCGTCTTTCGACAAGAATGGATAGGCTGGCCAGCACGGCTCGTCAAATTTGTCTCTGCACGCCTTACGACCTTGTTACTCGACCTGGTCTTGGCCTACCTTCTAGTGGATGCATTTCCACAGCTGATTGGTCAATTCGTCCATCAAGATCCTACACGTATCAATGCTATTGCTACCCTCATCTCACAGGTTCTCGTCATTGTCCTGAACTATATCCTAAGTAAAGTATTTGTCTTTCAGAATACGAAAAAAAGCTCCTAAGTTAGGAGTCTCTTTTTTTATGATTTTTAGCGATGAAAGACTTGATGCGATGAAAAAGTGACAGCACATCTCCTGCTCTAGGATCAAATTCTTCCATCTGCAAACTCTGAACCGTTGCATTCAAAACCGCTCCAATAATGAGAATATTAGCCAAAAAAATGAACCATAGCATCAATACAAGAATCACAACAGACGATACTAAGCGAAAATCCAAGAGGCGGTTGGCATAGGAATCAATATAAATGCCAAACAATTGTCCAACCGTTGCCATGACTCCTAGAACAAACAGGGAACCCGGTAAGACATAGCGAATCTTTCGAATCCGAACATTGGGTAGGAAAAAATAGAGCATGACCAAGGCAAGAAAAAGCGCGATATAAACAACTAGCTGACTCTGATTGAGGAAATGATTGAACAGAGGGTCAAAATGAAATTTGGTCGACAGCAATTGCAACAAGGTCTTACCAAACGCTAGCATCATCATACTAAAAATAATAATCGCTTGAAGACCAATTCCTAAAAAAATGCCAACTGCTCGGCTAATAATAAAATCTCGATGTTGATCAACATTATAAGCCTTGTTCACGGCTTTTTGAAGAGCTACCATGCTTTTTGAAAGGGTCCAAAGTGTCGTCACAATGGCAATTCCTAGCCAAGACGAGGAAGGTTTCGTTAGAATACTCACAACCATCTCCGCCGCTGTCGGGTAAATTTGTTCTGGAAAAAAGTCTGCTAGAAAAGCTAAAATGTGTTCGACATCAATCTGTAAATAGGGCAAGAGATTGGCCAAGGTCAACAGAATTGGAAAAATCGAGATAATCAGGTAATAGGCAACGGCCACTCCTGTCAAATCGACTTCCGCTGCTTGATAAAAGGACAAAAAGGAGGTCCCAAATGACTTACAGTTGCTCCAGAGCTTCTTTCTGTTCATTGTTCCTCCTTTTTCAATCAGACTAATACGTCCTTTCTTCTCCTTGACTAGTCAAGATGACTGGACCGTCTTTAGTGATGACAAACTGGTGCTCATATTGGCAAGACAAGCCACCATCTAAGGTTTTATGTGCCCAACCGGTCTTTTCATCGGTATCGATTTCCCAGGTACCCGTATTAATCATCGGCTCAATCGTCAAGACCATACCCTCACGCAAACGAAGTCCTCGCCCTGCACGACCGTAGTGAGGCACCATTGGTTCCTCATGCATAGTTGGTCCAACACCATGACCGACCAAGTCACGCACAACGCCATAGCCTTTGCTTTCGGCATATTCTTGAATCGAAGCACCAATATCGCCAATACGGTTACCGACCACTGCCTGCTCAATCCCTCTGTAAAGACACTCCTTGGTCACATCCATTAAATCTTTAACTTCTTGGCTGACTTCTCCTACTGCATAGGCCCAGCAAGAATCCGCTAAACCACCAGCGTATGGCTCGGTATAGCTTTTCATCAGAGCGACATTATCAAAGTCTAATTTAGAAACATCGACGATACTCTTATCTAAAGGTTCACTCAAAACCATGTCAACCTTCAGCAAATCGCCTTCTTTTAACTTGTAATGACGTGGGAAAGCATGAGCCACCTCATCATTTATCCCACAGCAAGTCGCATAAGGGTAGTCCATCAAATGCCCATCCACTCCAATTTGAAGTGGCAAAACATTTTCTTCCTTACAGCGTCTGCGGACATATTCTTCTACTTCCCACAGGTCAAGACCTGGTTTTATCAGGTCACGCAAGCCAATATGAATACTTGCTAGAATATCTCCTGCTCGTTTCATTGCCTCAATTTCTCTTTGTGATTTTATGGTAATCATTTCATTCCTCATCTATTATTTTTTCTTACTATCAGATTGACGTTTCTAATAGTCATTCTTAACGAGATCTATATCTTATCCCTTGCAAGTAGTTGAAAGGCTAAATACTCCCGCATTCTATGACTGTATCGGTCGCTTCCCTTATACTGGCTTACTTTCTGAAAACCGGCCTTTTCTGCCACACGCTGACTGGCTGTATTTTCTATATGGGTAATGATAGATACCTTCTGAAAACCTACATGGTGAATAGCTAGATAAGCCAGTGTCTGAAGGGCTTCCGTCATCAATCCCTGTCCCCAAAAAGATTGCCTTAGAAAATATCCTATTTCAACTTCCTGCTTTTTCTCCTCAATGTTTTCAAAGCGAATGCAGCCAATCATCTGCCCAGTTTCTTTCTCTTCGATTGCCCAAATTCCTAAAGGCGATTTCATAAAGGTGTGGACGAGTAGATTTGTTGTTTCTGCTAAATTCCTAGCACTCGGTCTGAGATATTCTGTATTGAAAGGGTTTGAGAGAATCGCATGCAACTCTTCTCTATCTTCATAGGAAAAGGGGCGGAGAAGCAGACGGTCTGTTTCAAAGTAGGCATATCTTGCAAGAGTTTCCCAAATCGTCATCTTTTCTTCCTTATCAAAAAATGAGTGAGTCCCAATCGGTCAGTTCCTTCTCGATTTTCCTCACTCACTCCTTTAGAGTGGCTATTTATCCAAGTTCATAAACAGCTTATTCTTCTACTAATTGGATATCAGCGCCTAAATCTTGTAATTTTTCAATAATATTGGAATAGCCTCGAAGGATAAACTCAATATTGGTAATTTCAGTGCGACCTTCAGCCATCAATCCTGCAATGACCATCGCTGCACCTGCTCGTAAATCCGTTGCTTTCACACGTGTAGCATTCAGCTTGTTTGGTCCTTGATAGCTGATGCGACTCCCTAGAACACGAATATCTGCTCCCATATTAGCCAGTTCTTGCACATGACCAATGCGTTTTTCATAAATGGTATCCGTAATCGTCCCTGTCCCTTCTGCCTTAAGCAATAGGGGGGTAAGAGGTTGTTGCAAGTCTGTTGCAAATCCTGGATAAGGAGAGGTTTTGACACTAACAGCCTTCAGTTTATCTTGCTTTTCAACAAAAACACTATCTTCTGATACTGTCATCCGAACGCCCATCGCCTCTAGTTTAGCAATGAATGCCTCTAAATGTTCATAGAGAACATTGTCAATCTGAATGCCTTCACCAACTGCCGCTGCAAGAGCAATATAGGTTCCTGCCTCAATGCGATCAGGAATCACTTGGTGACGCGTACCATGTAGTTCTGTGACGCCTTCAATCGTAATCACTTCTGTACCCGCTCCACGAACATGGGCACCCATATTGTTCAAAAGCGTTGCTACATCAATGATTTCTGGTTCACGAGCTGCATTTTCAATCACTGTACGGCCCTCTGCCTTAACTGCTGCTAGCATAGTATTGATTGTAGCACCAACGCTGACCGTATCCATGAAGATATGCGCTCCTTGAATTCGTTTCCCATTGGTAGACAGGTGCATATTCAGCCCTTCATAGGTCATGGTTGCACCCATTGCTTCAAAAGCCTTTAAATGCAAATCAATCGGACGTGGGCCTAGGTCACACCCCCCTGGTAGCCCCACAATGGCTTGACCAAAACGACCGAGCAAGGAACCATAGAAGTAGTAGGACGCACGCAAGCTATTGATTTTACCAAAGGGCATGGGCATATCCTGAACACCACGAGGGTCAATTTCCAAGGAATCCCCGCTACGCTTAACAAGCGCTCCCATTGTCTCCATGATATCAATGAGGCTGTCGACATCTGAAATATCTGGCACACCATCTAAGGTCACAATGCCATCTGCTAAAATAATTGCTGGAATAAGGGCTACAACTGAATTCTTTGCCCCACTAATGGTCACTCTTCCTTTCAATGGACGACCACCATTAATCACAATTTTTCTCATACTATACTAATCACTTTCTCGTTTTCGCCCAAAAGGGCATACAGTTCATTGTATCATATCTTCAGTAAAATAGCTAGTTTAACAATTAGCCGTTTATCAAATGGTCAACCTGCTTCCTTCCAGACTGTATTATAAAGGTTAGCACTCCCCCCTCTTTTTACGCATTCATTGTAAATCAAGAAAAGAGCAGCGCAATTGCTTACTACTATGCAAGCATCGGCCACTCCTCTTTTTTAGTTTTCTACGATTTGTTTCAGCGCTTCCACCTTATCCAAACGTTCCCATGGTAGGTCAATGTCTGTCCGACCCATGTGACCGTATGCCGCTGTTTGGCGATAAATTGGTCGTTTCAAATCCAGCATCTGGATAATGCCTGCTGGGCGAAGATCAAATAATTCTCGAACAGCTGCTTCAATACGATTTTCAGCAACAGTGCTGGTTCCAAAGGTATCGATCCGTACAGATACAGGATGAGCCACGCCAATCGCATAGGCTAGCTGAACTTCTGCTTTCTTGGCCAAACCTGCTGCTACGATATTTTTAGCAATATAGCGGGCTGCATAAGAGGCTGAACGATCGACTTTGGTCGCATCTTTTCCAGAAAACGCACCACCACCATGGCGGGAATACCCCCCATACGTATCTACGATAATCTTGCGGCCTGTCAAGCCAGAATCCCCTTGCGGACCACCGATAACAAATCGACCTGTTGGATTGATGAAATACTTGGTCTCCTCATCCAAATAACAGGCTGGAATAACTGTTTGAATTACCTGCTCGATGATGTCTTTGCGAATCGTTTCCTGACTCACTTCTGGGTCATGCTGAGTTGAAATAACGACTGTATCCACACGAATTGGTTGATCTTCTTCGTCATATTCAACGGTAACCTGACTCTTGGCATCTGGACGCAGGTAGGAAATCGTACCTGATTTCCGCAAATCTGCTAATTTCTTCACCAATTGATGACTAAGTGAAATCGGTAGCGGCATCAATTCTGGCGTTTCATCCACCGCAAAACCAAACATCAATCCTTGATCCCCAGCTCCAATCTGATCCAACGGGTCTTGCTCATCATTGCCACGAACTTCCAAGGCTTCATTGACCCCTTGAGCAATATCAGGTGATTGCTCAACCAAAGACGGATGCACCCCTACTGTTTCAGCTGAAAAACCATACTCCGTATTGGTATAGCCAATCTCTGCAATGGTATCCCGTACGACACGGTTAATATCGACATAAGCAGTGGTTGAAATTTCTCCAAACACATGGACAGACCCTGTATAAACAGCTGTCTCAGCTGCTACATGGGCGTCCCTATCCTGCTCTAAAATCGCATCTAAAATCGCATCGGAAATCTGATCTGCAATCTTATCTGGATGGCCCTCAGATACCGATTCAGAAGTGAAAAGTTTACGTTCTGACATCTTCATGTCCCCCTTTAAATAAAAATGATCCTAGAAAAACAACTACTACGTGACCCATTTCCCCTACAACCGCAAACAAACAAGATTTTCGCTTATGACTAGCGAGTAAAGTACCTAGCTTCAAAGGTCTAGCAGACCTTTGAAGTTTGGAAATAAGACTAACGAAGTTAGTTGACCTTACTGCCGTACAATGACGTATGACTTTACTACTAATTATTCTATTCAAGTTACGACCGTTTCCCCAAGCGAACGAGATTTTCGCTCGGGGAAAACTAGTAAGGCGCGTAGCTTCAAAAGTCTAGTAGACCTTTGAAGGCTGGGATAGGACTAACACAGTTAGTATCCTTAATATCATAGCGGCAACCGTAGAAAAAGTGCGACCTAGGAGCCATTTTTCTTAGTTCAGTTACGAAGATTGGGAAAGGGATTCGTTACTAAGACCTTTCCCAGTCTAGTAAGTTGGCTAAGCAGTTCGCCTAATAGCGACTGCTGTACAATGACGAGTAGCTTTGCTACCGACATTGTTGCCAAGTTAAAAGTTACAAAGCACCGACTGTCTTCTTTTGAGTAAACAATCGCCTTTTCGGGACTTATAACCCTTTCATTATATCATGTTTTCCATCAAAATTCAGAGTTTTTCTGAACAGTTTTTCAACTTCTTTTGAACCTCTATATCCAGAGATCGTCCCAAATCCTACATTAGTTACTCTGAAGGAAAGTATTGCAAATGTTGCTGTACGGCTTGCTTACTGACTACTATACTTTAATACATTTGTAAAACGATTAAAAATCGTCTATTTACCTAGTATCATAGAAAACAAAATATGGTAAGATAGAAATAGGAATTCGAGCTTATTTGCTCGGGTATCAACGGCTTATTGGACTGTTGTTCGATCCGTTAAACTAATCAAAACATGTAAAGAGTTTGGGCATTCTTTGCCTAGCTAGCTATATTATCAATAAGGAAAAGCATGAAAACCTACGAAAAAATTTATACGATTCTATTGAATGCAAAAAACTATGTTAGCGGGGAAGAATTGGCTCAAGAATTGGGCATTTCAAGAACCTCTGTCTGGAAAGGCATTCAACAGTTAGAAAAACAAGGTCTTGTTATTCAGGCTAGAGCCAACCGTGGCTATCGCCTTGAACAAGGAGATTTGTTGCTTCCTAAGGACATCGAAGACAGCCTTCAAATCCCTGTTCATCTAAGTAAAAATAGCACTTCAACCCAACTAGATGCCAAGCATGGGATCGAGTGCGGGGATTTGAGCCCAGCCCTTTATCTGGCAAGCAGTCAAGGACAAGCTCAGGGTCGATTTGGCAGACCATTTTTTACGGCTGAAACAGGTGGCATTTACATGACCTTGCACCTTTGTCCCAAAGCTCCCTTTCAAGACCTAAAACCCTATACCTTATTGGTTGCGGCTGCGATTGTTCAAGCCATTGAAGGGCTAACCGGTATCCAAACAGAAATCAAATGGGTAAACGACATCTACCTCCATGGCAAAAAAATTGCAGGTATCCTAACAGAAGCCGTTTCTTCTATTGAGGCCCAAGTCGTCACCGATGTGATGATTGGGGTCGGATTGAATTTTCATCTCCTTGACCTACCAGCAGAACTGAAAGAAAAGGCAACCAGTCTCTTTCTTGAAAAACCAACCATCACGCGTAATCAATTGATTACTGAAATTTGGCGAATCTTTTTTACCACAAGCGAAGAAATATTACTAGCCCTTTACAAAGAAAAATCACTTGTTCTTGGAAAACAAGTGACCTTTTCAGAGCACAATCAGCTTTATCAAGGAAGAGCCCTTGAGATTACAGATAACGGAACCTTGCAAGTGGAGCTAGAAGACGGCTCTATCAAAAGCCTAGTGAGCGGGGAAATCAGTCTGTCTTCTTGGTAAGATCTTCAAAGACACGAATCACCTTGCTGACCCGATAGCTCAAGCGAAGATTGCGCACGACAAAAAATCCATAAATGGTTGCCCAAATATATTCACCGGCTAAAATCGCCTCGTTCATCCAATAAGTCGCAAGAGCCGTTGTAATAGCTAAAAATAGAAACTGGGAAATTCTCATAAGACTAGTATACCAAAAAATCAGCTCCAAGGCTGATTTTTTATCTTGTTTACAGAGATGAATTTATCTTGTATGCCGTACGTTTTTCCTCTGGTTTTTGCCAATCATGAACACATCTTCCTTACTCTCTTTTTACGATACACAGTCTGCTAAGGGAAGGACTTACCTCAATCCTCCACAATTGTGACAGCATCCGCCAAGAACTGAAAGGCTTCTGGAACAAGGGATTCTTCTTCTGTTGCTTCTGGTACAACTTCTTTCTGCCCTTTTGCCTTGGCTGAAAATTCTGCACGAATAGCTAACCAATCTGTCTGTGCAAGGGCTAAAATATGAGGTGAAAAACCTGCTGCCTTACTCAAGATATTCCCAAACATAGCATCTAAGTTTTCACGTTTCATCGTTTGTTCCGCATTGAAGGCTGACTCAAAGGCTAGAATTGCATGGTGTTCGTTGGCCGCAACAGGCTGAGAACCAACCAATAAGGCCTTGTCTGCTCCAGATAAACTTTCGATAATTTCCCCCCAAGCATTCTGCAAGCGAGTCAAATTCTCTCGGGCTAGGTTTGGATTTTCCATTGCTTCTTGTAAAATAGCATGGACCTTATTGGTATCTGGACGGTATTTTTTATTCGTCTGTGGTTTACGAGAAATCGGTTTGACCTCTAATGGTTGCTTGCCTAGACTAGCAAGCTGCTGCTGCAAGGACTGAACCTGAGCTTTTAAAGCTTCTACCTGTTCAAGTAAGTCTGCTGGAATGGTTGCTTGGTTTGGTTCAACCTTCTGACCAGTAATATCAGCCAAGCGAATGGTCATCATCTCAGCATAGATTTTCGGTTGAGGACTGGTTTTAATATCTGCTAAGGCGCATGTAACAGCCTCAATCATAGCAAAAATACGGTCTTGCGCCATCTCAAGATTAGCTGTGAAAGTCGGACTGGTATGGGTATTTTCCCCACCTGTCTGCACAATCAGCAAATCACGTAGATAATAGAGCATATCTGTCGTAAATCGGATCATGCTTTTGCCATTATCAAAAATGGTCTGCAAGTGCTGAAGAGCTGCTGGAGCATCTTGCCTGCGAATACTGTCCATATAAGCATCCAGAGCCTTCAGACCAATCGATCCTGTGATTTCCTCTGCAACTTCCAAGGTCAAGACCCGGTCGGCACTCAGACTGAGAGCCTGATCCAAAATAGAGAGGGCATCCCGCATACCACCTTCAGCACGACGGGCAATCATGGCAATGGCTTCTTGGTCAAACTCAATGGCTTCCTGATGAAGAATATGGTTCAAGTGGTCTGTAATATCTACCACCTTAATCGACTTGAACTCAAAGCGCTGCACCCGAGACAAAATCGTCGCAGGAATCTTGTGGAGTTCTGTCGTCGCAAGGATAAAGACAACATTTTCTGTCGGCTCTTCTAGGGTTTTCAAGAGGGCATTAAAAGCCCCTGTTGAGAGCATGTGAACCTCATCAATAATATACACCTTGTAGTGGGCAAGACTGGGAGCATAGGTCGACTTGTCACGAATGTCACGGATTTCATCCACGCCGTTATTTGAAGCCGCATCAATCTCAATCACATCTTCCAAACTGCCATCAGTAATGGCTTTACAGATATAGCAGTCATTGCACGGCTCTCCAGCTGTCTGATTGGGACAGTTCATGGCCTTGGCAAAAATTTTCGCTGCAGATGTTTTACCTGTTCCCCTCGGACCTGAAAAGAGATAGGCATGGCTGATTTTTTCTTGCTCAATTGCCTGCTTGAGAGTGGTTGCGACTACCTCCTGTCCAACCATCTCTCCAAAGGTTTGGCTACGGTATTTCCGGTAAAGGGCTTGGTACATCAGTTCTTTTCTCCAAACATGGCAAAATTCCAATCCGTTCCTTCCATTAAAAGAGCAACGAAGCGTTCTAGGTATTCCTTGTCAATGGCATCATAATCAGCTACTAGGCGAGAATCCAAGTCCAGTACCCCCAAGAGCTGCCCATTTTTCATCATAGGGACAACAATCTCAGATAAGGCTGCCGCATCGCAAGAAATATAGTTAGCATGGGTGCGTACATCGTCTACAATTATCGTCCTAGCTTCCTTAGCTGATTGGCCACAGACACCCTTCCCAAGAGCAATATGAACGCAGGAAACGCCACCTTGAAAAGGCCCTAAAATCAACTCCTTCCCATCAAACAAATAAAATCCTGTAAAGACGGAATGTGGAAGGGCCTGATTAAGCAGGGCAGAAGCATTGGATAGATTTGCTAGCGCATTGCGTTCACCATCAAGAAGGCCTTGCAACTGGGCAAGCAAGAGGTCATATTGTGATTTTTTTTCTTGTTCTAACATACTTCTTATTATAGCACAAAATGGAACAAAATGAGGGACAGAGTCTTTCCTTTCATGCGAAATTCTCTTTCCCTCATCATTTTCTATTGCTTTTCATCCTCTCTCCAATAAGCTGGTCGATTGCGTTCATAAGCCGCAATCAAATCCTCGTATTGAAGGGTAATCCCAATATCATCCAAACCATTTAGGAGCTTGTACTTCCATTCGCTGTCAATATCAAAATGAAAATCGCCAATTGGTGAGATAATTACCTGTTTTTCTAGGTCAACGGTCACCTCATCATCAGGGCTAAGCTTTGCCAATTTCTCTCGCACCTCTCTTGGTTGGACAATCGGCAACATGCCATTATTTAATTCATTGTTGTAATGAATATCCCCAAAAGAACCTGCAATGACAACCTTAAAGCCATAGTCAGCTAAGGCCCAAGCTGCGTGTTCTCGCGATGAACCAGCCCCAAAATTGTCACCTGTCACCAAAATGGTCGCTTTGCGGTACTCCTCTTGATTAAAAATAAAATCAGGATTTTCCGTATAGGCATGATCTAGGTAGCGCCAGGCATACATCAGATACTTGCCAAAACCTTTTTTATCAATCAACTTCAAAAATTGCTTGGGTAGAATCTGATCCGTGTCAATATTGTCATTCATCAGCGGAACAGTTGTTCCTGTATAAGTGGTGAATTTTTCCATTCTTACTCTACCTCCGCAAGCTGTCTCACATCCACAAAGCGCCCCGCAATCGCTGCCGCTGCTGCCATAGCTGGACTACACAAGTGCGTTTTCGCGCCAAATCCTTGCCGATCCTCAAAATTTCGATTGCTGGTTGAGGCACAATGAACCCCCTCAGGCACCTTGTCTGGATTCATCCCCAGACACATGGAACAGCCCGGATCTCGCCATTCAAAACCTGCCGCTAGGAAAATCTTATCCAAACCCAACTTTTCAGCTGCCCGCTTAACAGGCCGACTACCTGGCACAACAATGGCTGTTAGGTTAGGCGCAATTTTTTTGCCCTTGACAAATTTGGCAGCTAGTATCAAATCACTCAAGCGCGCATTGGTACAAGACCCAATGAAAATATACCCCAACTCAATCTCTTCAATCTTCTGACCAGGACGTGTTCCCATATAATGATAAGCTCGTTCATCATTCATATCCTTAATCGCTGGAAATGGCTCATCAAAGGAAACCCCCATAGAAGGATTGGTCCCCCAAGTCACCATAGGAGCAAGAGCCGAAACATCCATGCAAATGACCTTATCATAAACAGCATCCTCATCTGAGACCAAGGTTTCCCAGTCTGCAATGGCAGCCTCAATGTCTGTTGGTGCATTAGCTGTTTTTCTGACATAGTCAAAGGTCGTTTGGTCAGGATTCATCATGCCAATTTTGGAGCCAAATTCAATCGACATATTGCAAATGGTCATCCGTTCTTCCATACTGAGTCGATCAACTGCTTCTCCTCGATATTCTACTGCATAGCCGACACCGAGTCCAACACCGTATTTGGCAATGAGAGCTAAAATAAAGTCCTTGGCATAGACCCCTTTTTGCGGACGACCGACAAATTCAACCAAGAGTTTTTTGGGTTTAACCTGCCAGATGGTCTGAGTGGCAAAGACATGCTCAACTTCACTGGTTCCAATGCCGAATGCCAAAGCTCCAAAGGCACCATGGGTCGCTGTATGACTATCGCCACAAACAATGAATTTCCCTGGTTGGGTGCGACCTGTTTCTGGCCCAATCATGTGGACAATCCCCTGAAGTTCTGAACCGTGATTGGCACAATCAATGCCAAACTCACGAACATTATCAGCCAAAGTATCCATTTGCGCCTTTGAAATCACATCACGAATGTCAAAAATATTAACAGTTGGCACATTATGATCAAAAGTGCCATAGGTCAAATCAGGTCTTCGTAAGCGTCTTCCTGCCTCACGTAATCCTTGAAAAGCCTGAGGACTCGTCACTTCGTGGATATAATGCTGATCAACATACATGAGCTGGGGTTGCCCTTCTTTTCCCGTAACGACATGGCGTTCCCAGACCTTATCTAAAATCGATTTCCCAGCCATTCTACCTCCCAATCCAATAAATCAACACTCCGTCTATGATAAGACCAAGTAGCCAAGCTAATTGGAAATACCATTTTTTCGTCTTGTGGCGAAAACGAGTTCCACCTGCCCAAGCTCCTAGTCCGCCACCCAAGATACTCATCCCCAATAAGGTCTTTTCGGAAATCCGATAAGCTTGGTGTTCTGCCTTTTTCTTATCTATTCCATACGTCACAAAGACGACCAAATTCCAGACCATGAGGGTCATACTAACGATTTGTTTTCCTGTCATAAATGTTTGATGATTGCTTCTACCGCTTCAAAAGTAGAAGCATTTCCTCCTAAATCTTTGGTCACAATACCTGCTGCAAAGCTGGCTCCAACTGCTTCTTCGATTTTTCTTGCGACAAGCTCTTCTCCAAAACTCTCACGTAACATCATAGCCACCGATAAAATCATGCTGACGGGATTGGCAATGCCCATTCCTGCAATGTCAGGAGCAGAGCCATGAATTGGCTCATAAAGACTAGTCCCTGTCCCATGACTGGCTGACGGCATCACCCCAAGAGTGCCTGATAAGACACTTGCTTCATCTGATAAAATATCTCCAAAGAGATTTTCCGTCACGAGCACATCAAAGTGAGCGGGATTGGTAATCATAAGCATGGCTACACTATCAACCAATTGGTGTTCCAAGATGACCTCAGGGTAGTCTTTGGCAACCCTATCTGCGACTTGTCGCCATAATTTTGAGGTTGCAAGAACATTTTGTTTGTCAATGCTGGTTACTTTTTTCTTTCTCGTTTGGGCTAATTCGAAGGCCTGACGCATGATTCGCTCAATTTCCACAACATGGTACTCATTGACATCACGTGCCATTTCCTCTTCAAGCCTGTGCTCCCCAAAATAAATTCCTCCAGTCAACTCACGAACCACAACGAAATCCACATCTGCAATCCGTTCTTCCTTTAAGGGCGATAAGTGCTTCAGAGCAGGCCAAATCGTCACCGGACGGATATTGGCATATAAACCGAGTTTCTTGCGCAACAAGAGCAAGCCCTGTTCTGGTCGAATAGGTGCCTGATCATACTGGGGACTTCCAATCGCAGCAAGGAGAACTGCATCTGCCTTCTGGCAAGCCTCTAAAGTAGCTGAGGGAAGCGGATGTCCTTCTGCATCGATTCCTGCACCACCGAAGTTTTTCTCAATAATATCATAGTCAAAAGAAAGGTGAGCTTTCACCGCATCAAGCACCTGCAATCCTGCCTGCATAATTTCAGGCCCAATACCGTCTCCAGCTAGGGCAACGATTGTTTTTTTCATAGCACCCTCCTTGACTACTCTAGCATATCGCGATAAGAAACACTTTGTCCAATACTGCCGTCATTTTCTTTTTGGACAAAGATGTTGGCATGGATATAAGCAATGGCACTCGCTTTCAAGACGTCAAAATCCAGTCCTGAGGCATTGAAAATCGTTTCTGTTGCTTGATTTTCCACCGTCACTAAAACACGCGCCTGCGAGTCAATACCGTCTGTCACGGCCTCAATATTATAAGACAAGAGCTTGACCTCTTGGTGGAAGAAGTCATCAATCGCATTGAAAATGGCCTCGACACTTCCCTTACCAGTTGCTTGGCATTCTACCTCTTCTTGGTCTTCGTTGACAAGGCGAACAGTCGCCACCATGCTATCACCCGCCACCGCAAGTGTCAAGTCATCAAAATGGAATCCTTCTGGATTTTCTACCGTAACGCCTGCAATCAAGGCACGAATGTCTGCATCAGTAATTTCTTGTTTCTTATCAGCCAAAGCCTTAAATTTCGCAAACAATTCATTGATTTCTGCCTCATCAAAATCAAGGGCCAATTCTTTTAGTTTCTCGACAAAGGCATGACGACCTGAAAGTTTTCCAAGTGGCAAGCTATTACTCTTGACCCCGACCAATTCTGGTGTAATAATCTCATAGGTCAATGGATTTTTTAGTACACCGTCTTGGTGAATACCAGACTCATGCGAGAAGGCATTGCCGCCCACCACAGCCTTATTTTTAGGAATGGCAATTCCAGAAAAACGAGATACCATTTCTGATGTGTTAATCGTTTCATTCAGAACAATATCCGTTTCCACCTGATAATAATCCGCACGAATATTGAGCGCAACGGCTACTTCCTCCAAGGCTGCATTTCCTGCCCGCTCACCAATACCATTAATCGTACCCTCCACACGACCAGCACCATGTTTAATAGCAGATAGGCTATTTGCCACCGCCATTCCTAAATCATCATGGCAATGAGGGCTGAAAATAATCTCACGATCCGCTTTAACCTGTTCAATAAGATACTGGAAAATCTGACCATATTCTTCTGGTGTTGTGAAACCAACTGTATCTGGAATGTTAATGTAGGTCGCCCCTGCATCCACCGCTGTCTGAACCACTTCCAATAGAAAATCCAATTCCGTCCGTGTTCCGTCCTCTGGTGAGAACTCGACAATCTCGAATTTGGAACGTGCATAGCTGACATACTCTGTAATGGTCGCAAGAATTTCTTCCTTGGTCTTTTTCAGCTTGAATTCTCGGTGAATAGGACTGGTTGCAATAAAGACATGAATCTGCGGATATTTCGCTTCTTTGAGCGCTTCATAGCAGGCATCAATATCCGACTTAACTAGACGAGCAAGACCGGTAACAGCCGTTGTTTTCATCGCTTTTGCAATCTCTTTCACCGCTGTAAACGAATCTGGACTAGCTGCCGGAAAACCGGCTTCAATTGCTGAAACTCCCCATTTTTCCAATTGCTTGGCAATAGCAATCTTTTCTTTAATTGAAAAATTTACTCCTGGTGTTTGCTCTCCGTCACGAAGACTGGTATCAAGAAATTCAACCTTACGCATCTCTACTCCTCTTTCCTTATAAAATAAAAACATCTCACTTGCTCAAGCGAGATGTGGTAACTCCCGCTTGGTAAGCCAAACAGGACTAATGCTTTTTTGCACTAGCCCCCTCGTCGCAACAATAAGTTCATAGACGAAACGAGTTTCATTTGACTTTCTCCTTATAGATGATAAATCTATTATACCATTTTTTGAAACTTTTGCAACAATTTTCTGTATTGTTTCAATTATCTGATAATTCGTCCGCAAAATAAAGAAGCGTACTATCCACTTCTTTACTGTTTTCTCTTTTAACCACGACTACGCAAAATGCTTTCTACCTTGGTATTAATCAAGTCAATGGCTACGACATTGGATACCCCTTCTGGAATGACAATATCCGCATAGCGCTTGGTTGGTTCAATAAATTGATGATACATGGGTTTTACCACGTCCAGATACTGGGTAATGATACTATCAAGACTGCGCCCACGTTCTTCCATATCCCGTTTGATTCGGCGGATAATCCGTACATCATCATCCGTATCCACAAAAATCTTAATATCCATTAAATCACGTAGGCGTTTGTCTTCTAAGACAAGAATCCCCTCCACAATAAACACATCTTGGGGTTCTTGGTGATAGGTCTTTTCTGAGCGAGTATGCTGAGTATAGTCATAGATTGGAATATCGACTGCCCGTCCAGCCAGTAATTCACTCAGGTGATAAATCATTAAATCCGTATCAAAGGCAAATGGGTGGTCATAGTTGGTTAAAATTCGCTCTTCAAAGGTCAAGTGCGATTGATTTTTATAATAGGAATCGTGTTCAATCATCGAAATACGAGCGTTGGGAAAGTTATCTAGGATTGCGCGTGATACGCTTGTCTTTCCACCACCAGAACCACCTGTTACGCCAATTATAATCGGTTTTTGTGCCATGTCTTACTCCTCTATTTTATTCAACCTATTGTACCATAAAATCGACTATCCGTGTACTGCTTTTGTGTTAGAAGAATAGCAGCTGTTCTGACCTTCAGCAATCTCACACCATTCATGGTATAATAGATGTATTCAGTTAAGGAAAGGGAACACCATGTTACAACTCGGTATTATCGGAACAGGAGCTATTGCCCATCATTTCATCGCAGCAGCTCATCAAACAAAACACTATCAACTAGCAGCCATCTATTCACGGACTATGGAAAATGCTAAAGCCTTCGCTGAGCGGTATCAGCAATCGCTTCAGTTCTACACAGATATGGAGGAATTTCTAACGAGCACAATCGATATTCTCTATATTGCTAGTCCCAACTCTCTCCACTACGGGCAAGCCAAAGCGGCACTTCTTGCTGGCAAACACGTCATCATTGAAAAACCTGCTGTCACTCGACCAGAAGAATGGGCTGATTTGGTAGCACTCGCTAAAGAAAAGCAAGTTTTTGTTTTTGAAGCAGCTCGCAATTACCACGAACAGGCTTTTACCACCATCTCTGATTTTTTAGCGGATAAGGAAATCTGGGGAGCTCATTTTAGCTATGCCAAATATTCGTCCAAAATGCCTGACCTTCTCGCTGGAAAAACGCCAAATGTCTTTTCTAGTCAATTTGCAGGTGGTGCCCTCATGGACTTAGGGATCTATCCTGTATATGCCAGCGTTCGCCTTTTTGGTGCACCCATTTCTGCTCGCTATACCACGCAGCAATTACCAAATACGGTGGACTTAAATGGTTCTGGACAGCTCATTTATCCAAACTTCCAAGTAACCATTCAGACAGGAAAAAATATCCATAGTTCACTTCCTGCTGAAATTTATACCAATCAAGGTACGCTCGTCTTAGATACGATTGAACATATCAGCTCTGCTATTTTCCACCCACTAAAAAGAGAACCTGAGACACTTGCCATCACGCAAGCTCCCCACACTATGCTAGAAGAAGCAAGGCAATTCGCGACCATGATTGAGCAGCCTCAGCCAGAACTCTATGAGAATTGGCTAGCCGCAGCACAAGCCGTCCATACTACTCTTTACCGTATGCGGCAAGATGCCCAGATTTATTTTGAAGGAGAACCACATGAAAACGACACTTCCTGCTAGTTGGCAACATCAACTGGAACACCTTGGCTTTACGAGCTTTACTGCAATTCAAGAACAGCTCTTTGACCCCATTAGAAGCGGAGAAACCGTTCTTGGCATTAGCCCAACTGGGACTGGTAAGACCTTGGCCTATTTGCTCCCTAGCCTTTTGAATCTTCAGCCGAAAAAAGCCCAACAATTACTCATTTTAGCTCCCAATACAGAGCTAGCTGGTCAAATTTTTGACGTTTGTAAGACCTGGGCTGATCTCTTAGGACTCCAAAGTCAACTCTTCTTATCAGGCTCTAGCCAAAAACGACAAATCGAACGCTTGAAAAAAGGACCTGAAATCTTGATTGGTACGCCGGGGCGGATTTTTGAGCTGATTAAACTCAAGAAAATCAAGATGATGAATGTCACTACCATTGTCCTCGATGAATTTGACCAGTTACTCAGCGATTCTCAATATCCTTTTGTAGATAAAATTTGTCGCTATGCACCACGCGACCACCAGCTGATTTACATGAGTGCAACGAACAAGGTCGATGTGGACAAATTAGCTCCTAATACCCGCACCATTGCGATTGACAATCTGGAATTAACCAATATCCAGCATTTCTATCTTCAAGTAGAAAAGCGAGAAAAAGTCGAATTACTCCGCAAACTTGCCCATGTAGAAGATTTCCGTGGCCTTGTCTTTTTCAACTCTTTATCTGATCTTGGAAGTGCTGAGGAAAAATTGCAATACCGTGGTGTCGAAGCTGTTTCTCTTGCTAGCGATGTCAATGTCAAGTTTCGCAAGGTTATTTTGGAAAAATTTAAAGACCATGCCCTCACGCTGCTTCTTGCAACCGATTTGGTAGCACGAGGAATTGATATCGATACTCTTGAGTGCGTTGTGAATTACGAAGTCCCGCGTGACCCAGAAACCTATACCCACCGTGCGGGACGAACTGGCCGTATGGGGCAAGATGGCTTTGTCATCACCCTCATCAGTCATCCAGAAGAACTCAAATCGCTCAAAAAATATGCCTCGGTACAAGAAATCTTTCTCAAAAATCAACGCTTATATGTAGATAAGTAGGATAACCCAATCGGAACTGGATTCTTGTCCGACTTTTCTCGGAGTAACCTCGTAAAATAAAAAACAAAGACAGTCCGAAAAATCAAGCTCCAGCCCCACAATAAGTCTCACTTCAATTTCTATATCTCCAATTCAAAAATAAAAAGGTAAGCTGATGCCGTTCATTCGCTTACCTTTTTATTTATTCTAATCTGATTACCTGACCTATTCTCCAGGACGAGATGATTGTTGATCATAGTAAATCAACTGTGGATTCAGATTTTTTCCAAGTAATTCACTAACCGTTACAGGTTGATATCCTTCTCCTAAGAGAAAATCCAAAACAGATGTGAGCGAATCAACCGTTGGTTGATGAATGTCATGCATCAAGATAATGCTACCTGGATAGGTGCAGGCTTTTACTTCACTGAGGATAGCCGTCGCATTGCGGCTCTGCCAGTCTTTTGAATCAACTGACCAGTAAATAACAGGCAACTGCATCACCGACATGACCGATTGGTTTACGGATCCATAAGGTGGACGCATCATTTTTGGATCCTGACCAATAACATTATGAATCGCTTCTCTCGTCTGATCCATTTCTTGCTTAATTTGTTGCCCTGACAAAGTTCGAAGATCCGCATGATCCCATGTATGACTAGCCACTTCGTGGCCTTCAGCCACAATCCGTTTTAAAATCTCTTCATTGCCTGCGATATTTTGTCCAAGGACAAAGAAGGTTGCTTTTGCCTTATATTTCTTTAAAATATCAAGAACCTGTGGTGTCGTAATTGCGCTTGGGCCGTCATCAAAGGTCAAAGCAATCCGTTTCTGATGTTTTTTAGCCTCTTCTTCAGCCTGATATGTCGCATAAGATTGCTGGTCTTCACTTGCTAAGAATTCTTCCTTCACAATTCCAAAAATCGCTGCAATCGGTAATACAATTTGCTTCGTTTGAAATTCCTTTTCAGGAAGATTAATCATTAATTGACTTTGCTGGTAGGCAAATGGATAGTCCGCTAGATTGCTTGCTTCGAATTGACCAACTATTTTTTCGATATCTGCTTCCGCTAACTGCTTGGCTGCCAAATCAGACCTCAACTGTGTACTAAAGGTCGCTTTCAACGATTGACTATCTGCCACAAATGTCTCTAAAGTAAAGGGCTGATTATCCTTAGTTACTAGTATCGTTTCTCCTGTATCACTTTCTGCTGATGAAATCGAAAAAGTATGAACACGATAGCGCTCTGATTGAATCTGTTTGGCCTCTACACTTGAAAAAGCAGTCTTAGTATCTTTGACAGATACAAAAAAGAGTTCCTCAATCTTTCCACTAGGCTGTTTGGTTCCAACTTTTTCAGCCACATAGGCCTCTATCTTCTCTTTTAAGACAGGATCGACTTGTCCATTGCTCTCTTTAGGTATAGCCGCTTCCACATGCGTAGTGTCAATATTTCCAGACTGAAGAACAAAGCGTTGCTTATCTAAGCCTGTCTGCTTTTCTGAAATAAATCGAGTTATCTTTTGGTCTTGAAAACGGGCAAAAGCCTTCACACCTAAAACAGAAGCAAGACCTAACAAGATCAAACCGACAACAAGAAAAATCATTCCTTTCTTCATTTTTCATTTAACCCCATACTTTCCTTTTCTCAATTCATCATTTTAGAACCTATATGCACAAGTAAAGTACTTTTATATAAGAGATAGTTTTTTTGCCAATCAAGGCAGTTTTTTGAGGGAATACGGACTGTATTTTGAAAAAACTAACGATGAGTAGCTTAAGACTAACCTTAGATGGAAGTGCTGAACTGTGAATACAAATTCTTATGTACGAAAAAGGCAAGAATTCTATTTCTTATCTCATTCTTGCCTAGAGCGTTTAATCTGCACGGATAACCTCGACTCGGTAACCATCCGGATCTGTTACAAAATAGTACCGTCCCGGATTTCCTGGTAAGCCTGATAGGTCAGTTGTTGGATATCCTAAGGCTTTGTGCTTTGCATTATCCCCTTCCAAATCATCCGAAGAAAGGGCTAAATGTGAAAAGCCATCTCCCACCACATACGGACCGTGATCGTAGTTGTAGGTTAATTCAATTTCAAATTCATCTCCTGGAAGCGCCAAATACACTAAGGTAAACTTGTGTTCTGGATAATCTTTCCGACGTGTTTCCTTAAAACCAAAAGCTTTTTCATAAAATTCTTGAGACGCTTCCAAATTTTCAACACGCAAACAAGCGTGCAACATTTTTTTACTTGCCATATCAAACTCCTTTTCTAATCTATCATCCACATTATATCATAATTACACATTTTTTTCTTGCCTAAAGGATGTAAAATTCATATCATATCCGTTTGATGATTTCAAAAAAATGCTATAACGAATGTAGAAAAGGGGCTCTATAATTTCTGTAGTGGGTAAATATACCGTTTATATTATAGATTTTTCCTTGCTTTTTCTGCCGTCGTTTCTTTTGGACAATCTGTCGCTCTTTTTGCAGACTTAACTGACTTAATTGCTTCTCAATCGCTGACCAATCATCTTTTTTTAGCGTTCCCTCCTCACAAAGAAAGGAAGCTGAGACAAACCAGCTTCCATTATCCTTTGATTATTTACCCAAATAGTATTCAGATACTACATTCAATTTTTCGTCAAATTCGAAGACAAGTGGTGGGAAGTTTGGAATTTCCACATCCATGATTGCATCGTCTGACAAACCTTTGATGTGTTTCACAAGAGCGCGGATTGAGTTCCCGTGTGCCCCTACGAATACGTTTTGACCTGATTTAAGAGCTGGAGCAATCTTATCTTCCCAGAATGGAAGGGCACGCTCAAGCGTTACTTTCAAGTTTTCAGCATCTGGAACAACTGAATCGTCAAGCAAGGCGTAACGACGGTCAGTGTGTGCTGAATACTCATCGTCTTTTGCCATTGCTGGAGGCAATACGTCGTAAGAACGACGCCAGATGTGCACTTGCTCATCACCGAATTGCTCAGCTGCTTCTGCCTTGTTTTTACCAGTCAAACCACCGTAGTGACGCTCGTTCAAACGCCATGATTTTTCAACTGGAACCCACAATTGGTCTGCTGCTTCAAGAGCAAGGTTAGTTGTTTTAATCGCACGTTTCAAGACTGAAGTGTAGGCTTGGTCAAATTCGATGCCAGCTTCTTTGATCAATTTACCAGCGTCGATTGCTTGTTGTGTCCCTTTTTCAGACAAGTCAACATCTGCCCAACCTGTGAAAAGGTTCGCTTTGTTCCATTCAGACTCACCGTGGCGAGCAAAGACTAATTTTACCATTTATTTGGTTCTCCTTTTATTTTTGAGGTTATCCTCTTCTACTTTTCTATTTTACACAAAAAGCGAGAAAAAAGCTAGCCCTATCCATATCTGTTTGCGCTTACAATTTCTCGAGGTGAAAAATCAGACTTAAGACGGAGATTTATTCCTATTATTTAGCTTAAAAAATGGTATAATGGTAAGACTGAATACGACACATTCACAATTATATGACCGTTTCGTTTTCGTTTATTAGGTCGTTAACTCGTCTTGCCTAACCCCCAGTTATGCCTGCGACTCGTTGCCTAGTACTAAATCAAAGCGAAACAACTATATATTCATTTCATTGCTAGTTTATAGCAATGTGAGCTCAGCTCACTTCATTATTAAACCTAATATTTATAGGAGTTGACATGACAAAAGTCGCTATCGTATCTGCTTACCGCTCTGCCATTGGCAGTTTTGGAGGTAGCTTAAAAGATATTCATATTGCAGATTTGGGAGCCCAAGTCTTAAAAAAAGCCATCACTGAACAACCTGTCCCCCTTGAACAAATTAACGAAGTCATTATTGGAAACGTCCTAAGTAGCGGACATGGTCAAAATATTGCCCGTCAAATCGCTTTGGAAACAGGACTCCCAGAAACCGTGTCAGCTTATACGGTTAATAAGGTCTGCGGATCAGGACTAAAATCAGTGCTTCTTGCGGCTCAATCTATTTTATTGGGTGACAATGACATCGTTGTCGCAGGTGGAATTGAAATCATGAGTCAAGCACCTTATCTCTCCAAACAGAGTCGCTTCGGCAGTAAACTCGGACATGTTCAATTTGAAGATTCCCTTTTAACAGACGGTCTAACAGATGCCTTTAGTCAAGAGCATATGGGAATTACTGCTGAAAATATCGCTGAAAAATATGGCATTAGCCGTGAAGATCAAGATCGCTTTGCTCTACATAGCCAAGAAAAAGCTGCAGCAGCCATTAAAAATGGGCGATTCATTGATGAAATTGTACCAATTCAGCTGCAAACACGCAAAGGGGAAACGACCTTTGCAGTCGACGAATACCCTCGTCTCAGTTCTCTTGATAAACTGGCTAGCCTACGACCATCCTTCAAAAAAGAAGGCACCGTAACGGCAGCGAATGCCTCTGGTATCAATGATGGATGTGCCATGCTCGTCTTAATGTCTGATGATAAGGCTAAAGAGCTAGGTATCGCACCACTTGCTTACGTTGAAAGCTATGCTACAAGTGGACTAAATCCTGATTATATGGGCCTTGGTCCTATATCAGCTAGTCAAAAAGCACTGGCTAAAGCAAGCAAAACAATAGCTGACATTGACCTATTTGAACTCAACGAAGCCTTTGCTGCCCAATCCATTCCTGTCATTCAAGAACTAGGAATAGAACCTACTAAGGTAAATGTCAATGGAGGTGCTATTGCCCTCGGTCATCCGATTGGAGCAAGTGGCAGTCGCATTCTCGTCAGCCTCATTCACGAATTACAAAAACGTGGTGAACAGTTGGGACTTTGTTCGCTCTGTATTGGAGGAGGACAAGGGATTTCCCTTATCATTTCAAATGCACAAAAAGGATAACGTATGAATATTGGTATTGATAAAATCGGTTTTGCGGCGCCTAGCTATGTCCTTGATTTAGCTGATTTAGCGCTTGCGCGACAAATTGATCCTAATAAATTTAAAGTCGGATTATTACAAAGTGAAATGGCCGTAGCGCCTATTACCCAAGACATCGTAACTCTAGGAGCACAAGCTGCTGCTGCTATCTTGACAGACGAAGATAAGGCAGCTATTGACATGGTTATTGTCGGTACAGAATCCAGCATTGACCAAAGTAAGGCTGCTGCTGTCTTTCTTCATCAACTCCTAGATATTCAACCCTTTGCTCGTTCTATCGAAATCAAGGAGGCCTGCTACGGAGCAACTGCAGGGCTTAGCCTCGCTAAAAGTCACATTGCCCAATTTCCCCACTCGAAAGTTTTGGTCATCGCAAGTGATATTGCCAAATATGGTCTTGCTTCAGGTGGTGAACCAACTCAGGGAGCAGGAGCTGTCGCCATGCTAGTCACTGCAGATCCAAGCATCATGATTCTCAACAATGACAATGTCTGTCAAACCCGTGACATCATGGATTTTTGGCGTCCGAATTATGACAAATATCCTCAGGTAGACGGGAAATTCTCAACGGAGCAATACACCGATTGTTTAACAACTACCTTTGACTATTATGTTGAGAAAACTGGTAAGAGTTTGGCAGATTTTGCTGCCATGTGCTTGCACATTCCCTTTTCAAAACAAGGTTTGAAAGGGCTACAAGCTATCTGTCAACAGGATGAAGAAACCCTCAATCGCCTCACTGAGCGCTTCCATGAAGCAATTGTCTACAACAAAGTCGTAGGAAATATCTATACTGGATCTATTTTCTTATCTCTGCTATCGCTTTTAGAAAATAGCCAATCCCTAAAAACAGGTGATGCTATCCTCTTTTATAGCTATGGTAGTGGAGCCGTTTGTGAGATTTTCAGCGGAACTCTCGTCGAAGGTTATCGCAAACAACTATTAACAGACCGTCTCGACCAGCTAAATGCTCGGAAACGCCTAAACATTACAGAATATGAAGCAATTTTCTTTGAAGAGATTGAGCTAGACGAAGCGGGAAATGCAATTGATTTGCCACTTGACGATACACCATTTGCTCTTCAAAATATTGAGCAACATAAACGCATTTATCGTAAAAATTAGAGGAAACGGCTTCCTCTTGGCAGGGCCAAGAGGTGCTTTTTTCATAAGGAGGGAACATGTCTCTTTTTTCAGGATTTTATAAAAAAACAAGGGAAGAACGGATTACTATCGCTGCTGAAACGCGTCAACTTTCCCAATCTAGCATGGACATTCTCCTAGCAGATCAAAATCTCTCAGAATCTGTTGCAGGAAAAATGGCTGAGAATCATCTTGGAACCTTTGCACTACCTTTTTCACTTGTCCCCCAGTTGGTCGTAGACGGAATAGAGTACAGTATTCCAATGGTAACCGAAGAGCCGTCTGTAGTGGCTGCTTGTTCTTTTGGAGCTAAAATCATTTCTAAGGCTGGTGGATTTAGCAGCCACATTTCCGAACGCCTAATGATTGGACAAGTTGCTCTCTATGATGTCCCAAATAAAACAGAAGCGCAAGCCGCTATCCTCGCCCAACAAGATCTCTTGCTCCAGCAAGCCAACCAAGCACACCCATCAATCGTTAAAAGAGGTGGAGGGGCACGGCAGCTGACTGTTGAGCAAAAAGATGATTTTCTTATTGTCTATCTCCATGTTGATGTTCAAGAAGCAATGGGAGCTAATATTCTTAACAATATGCTAGAAGCCATTAAAGAACCCTTGGCTGCATTAACGCAAGGCAGAGCACTCATGGCTATCCTATCCAATTATGCGACGGAATCTCTCGTAACAGCCAGTTGTCACATTCCAATCAAGCAGCTTCATACTGAACCTCACATTGCCTTAGAAACAGCTCAACAGATTGCTAAAGCCAGTCAATTAGCACAAGTCGATCCTTATCGTGCAGCCACTCACAATAAAGGCATTTTCAATGGAATTGATGCCCTTGTATTAGCTACTGGAAATGACTGGCGAGCTATTGAGGCGGGAGCCCATGCCTATGCTAGCCAAAATGGTCAATATCGCGGCCTATCCACTTGGGAAATGATGGGGGAAGATCTCGTCGGCACACTGACTATCCCACTTCCTATCGCAACAGTTGGGGGCTCTATCGGCCTGAACCCCAAGGTTCAAGTTGCCTTTGACATCCTAGGTCAGCCAAATGCAAGAAAGCTAGCGAGTCTCATCGCTTCTGTTGGGCTCTGTCAGAACTTTGCTGCCTTACGTGCGCTTGTAACCTCCGGTATCCAACAAGGTCATATGAAACTCCATGCCAAGTCTCTTGCCATGCTAGCAGGTGCTCAGGACCAAGAAATCGACCAAGTCGCCAAGCTCCTTCGCCAAGCTCCCCACACTAATTTGGAAACCGCTCAAGCGATTTTAGAAACTATTCGAACAAAATCAGAAAAGCCATAGAAGCGAACTTCTACGGCTTTTCTTTATATAGTGGATTGAGAAAGGAATAGGACAAGATAAGGAGCTGCAGATAGAACTAGTATTCATCAGAGCGACTGAACGATGTCCCAACCTTTATTCCATTCACTATACAATACTCTCCATGCGCACTTTCTGCTGTTTCAAGCCTAACCGCTGATAGAAAGCAACAGCTTCCTTATTATCACTCCAAACATCAAGTGTCACATTGTAGCAGTTTTGTTCCTTGGCAAAAGCTAGTGCATACTCATACAATTGCTGTCCAATTCTTTTCCCTCTCATCCCCTGTTTCACACACAAATCATCAATAAAGAGGGTCTTAACCGTTTGCAATACAGAATGCTCTTGACTCACTATTTTACAGAACAAATGACCAACGACCTCTCCTTCGACTTCATAGACAAAAATTGGTTGTTGAGGATCTTCTATCAGTTTCTCCAATTCTTGAGTAGAAAACTTTTGACCCGTTTCTTTAAATAAATCTGGTCTCACCTCATGATGGACAGTCAGAATCTCTTGTAGTAAGGCAGTTAAGGTTGGAATGTCTGTTAATTGTGCTTGACGAATCATCACGATCTCCCTTCTATTTTTCTATTATAGCACAATCTTAACCGAAAATCAGGCACTGTCTGAATGGAAGATTAGAGGGTCTAATACTTTGATACATCTAGCTTTTTCAGCTGTCACACGTATCTCCTATTCTGTCATTGTTTTTTTGATTCTTTCTATGCTATGATAGCATAACATTTTAGGAGGACTCTTATGAATAAAATAAAAAAGAAAATCTATCGTAATCCCCCTGCCTTTACCCTCATGGCTTGGGCCTCTTTTGCCTTCTTCGTGGCTTTGATTTTAATCGGTTTATATACACTAAAAGAACCACTCATGGGCAAAGGATATTATCTAATGGGACCTGTGAGCTTGATTTCTTCATCCTTTACCGTTCCAAAGGTTGTGCGTGACAATCAAGAAGACGAAGACAACTACAATCTATTGCTACAAAAAGCAACGATCGAAGATGATAGCAATACTTAAACTATCTGCATTCGCTGATTTCAGCGAGTGTTTTTTATCCTCATACTCGAAAACGGATTCGTCCCTTTTATGCCCCAAAATACAAAAAAAGCCTACTATACCACATAGAAACGTTGATACAATAGGCTTTATAAAGGCATGCGTCGTCAACATCTGAACTTTCTTCGGCTACGCCTGTGAAAGTTCTAGTTGTTTTGACAGAGGTGCGACTACGAAATCAACGATTTCTGTCTTGCCGTCTTATTTAACAGCGTCTTTAAGAGCTTTACCAGCTTTGAATGCCGGAACTTTAGAAGCTGCAATTGTGATTTCTTTACCAGTTTGTGGGTTGCGACCTTTACGTGCTGCACGCTCACGAACTTCAAAGTTACCGAAACCAATCAATTGAACTTTTTCACCTGCTGCAAGGTAGTCAGCTACTGCTGCAAATACTGCATCTACTGCTGCTGCTGAATCTTTCTTTGTCAATGAAGTTGCTTCTGCAACTTTTGCAATCAAATCTTGTTTATTAGCCATTTCGCTAAGTCCTCCAATTAATTTTCTGAGTTATTACTCACCCTAATATAGTACCTAATTTTATCCATTTGGTCAAGCTTTTCGTACGATTTATTAGCTTTTTCTATAAATATCAAAAATGAGCTGATTATTGTAAAAATCAATCGTGTTGGCCTTGACGTATAGCTTCTGATCGTTTTCAATTTCCGCAAGATGAATAATCACCGTTGCTTTCTTGGAATCAATCTCCACAAATTCTGGTAATTGGGATTGATTTTTAAGATAGGCTAGAATTTCTTCCTTTGGCAAGGACAAGGTTCCAGCAGATATTTCGGATACGGTCAATAGAATACTGCCGTCATTCAATTTATTGGGCTGAAAGTAGATATAAAGTGGAATAGTCAAGCCCCAAACCTTATAGGTCCCTTCAAATAAAAGAAATTGACTAGTAGCTGTTACTGTGTAGGAAAATGTATCTGTTTGATAATCCTTCAAATAAGTAGCCAGAACGGTGTTCAGTTGTTCTTTATCAGTAGTAAAGGTTCCTATTTTCTGATCTTGCTTAGAAGTTATCGGTGTAGCTAAATGGCTAGTTGCTTCTCGATTTGTTGTCGTTCGTTCTACTACAACTATTCCCAAAGCAAGTAGAGCAGAGACCAAAAGAAGAAAGGCCCATTTCCACTTATTGATTTTTCCAGTGTTTTTTTGTCTCACGAATAGCCTCCATAACTGCCTTGTTCATAATTTCATACCCTGTATTGTTAGGGTGAAAACGATCTTCTTCAGCAAGTAGATTATTGACGACCTGACTAGACGAATTAGGCGACTGGCTAATTCCTTTTTCCCCATCTAAGCCCTTGTAGAGCAAGTCATTGATGGGAACAAAATAAACTGATTCCATAGATTCCACCGTGTCTTTTGTCGTCTGATTCCAATTGTCCACAATCGCCTGCATTTCTGTCAAATCAGGGAAATTGAGATAGAAAGGATTATAAATACCAATGACGTAGATTGGTAAGTGAGGATTATCCGCCCTTGCCGTGTCAATAATCTTGACCAAGCGTTTACTGTAGTCCTTTGCTGCCTCATCAAAAATAGAAACATCTAATTGCGTAAGATGCTCTAAAATGGTTCTACGCAGGTCATTTCCCCCAACTGTTAGGGTCATCAGATTAGCCTTAGATAAGCTATCTACAATCTCCTTCTCCTCCATCCGCTTTAGAATCTGCTGGCTAGTATTGCCGGAAACGCCGTAATTATCATAAGAGACTTGATAGCCGTATTGGTTTCCCAGACTCTGAGCTACAAGTGGAACAAACCCGCCTTGACCAGTCTTATCTCCCACACCTTGCGTCAGCGAATCACCCAGTGCCACATAATGGAAGGCTGTCAACTCTCCTGATTGACTCTGTCCTTCTCCAAGACGTGAGGTAGCAGGTGAAATCAAAAACTGGAAGAAAAAGAGAAATCCCAGCAAACTGAGAAAAAAGAATAATAAATGATGTAAAAATGCTCTACTATTCATAATGTACTAAAACGGCCCAGGCATCCTCTCCTGTATGAGTTTGTATGATGGATCCTGTTTCTAAAACAGAAATTTCCGACTGCACGAATGGCTGTAAGACTGCCTTCATTTCCTGAGCAAAATCAGGCGCCCCTGCATAAGAAATACCAATTTCTGCTACCTTTTTCGTCCCCAAGGTCGCAACAAATTCATCTAGCCACTTTTTGAACGTTTTCGCTCCTCTTCCTTTGGTAATAGGATGCAACTGATGATCGACCATCTCCATAATCACACGAATATTGAGAAGCGAGCTCAGTAAACCCGTCACGCGACCAATCCGACCACCTTTGACGAGATTTTCCAAGGTTGAAATCCCAATATATAGCTCTGTTTTTTGTCGAACTTCTTCTACTGCAGTAAGAATCTCCTCTTTACTAGCACCATCTTTAGCCAAACGTGCCGCTGTCATTACTTGGAATTTTGCTGCCTGATCGGTGAAACTAGAATCAATAACTGTTACATCAACACCTGACAAAGTCGCCCCTTGACGAGCTGCTTCTACTGTCCCTGATAGGGCGTGTGATAGAAGAATCGCAATAATCTGACTTCCGTCTGCAGCAAGTCTGGCAAAGGTTTCAGCAAAAACTCCTACCGGAGGCTGACTGGTCTTCGGTAAACTTTTACTGTCTCGCATCAATTGAAGAAACTGTCCTTCTTCTAGGTCGCTATCTGAATAGACAACGCCGTCCACCATAACAGATAGGGGAACAACTGTAATGCCTAATTCTTCGACTAGTGCTGGTTCCATTGTTGTACTAGAATCTGTGACAATTTTTATCGTACTCATATCTCTTCCTATTCCTTCACATTTATTCCCTCAATTATACCAAATTTTTCCATTTTCAGCTATCGACAAGAGATAGAAAAAATGCTCCTAGCGGAACATTCTTTCAGTAAAAACGTATCATTTTCTAATCATCACTGGCGACAAAACCGTCATTTGGAATGGCATAGTGCTGGGCAATCTGACCGTCTGTAAAGAGAATTCCATGCAAAACACCGCCATAAACAGCACCGCCATCCATCCCAATCTTTCCATCAGCGGTCTTCCATAATTTGGAACTCTCCATCGGCTCTCCAGTCAGATAAGTAGTCGGAGTATGTCCAAAAACAATCCCTTTTCCAGTTTTATTTTCCGCTTCATGGAAAGGGGCTCGCAGCCAGACCTTTTGATAATCAGTCGTATCTTGCCAATTGTCCAAGGTCAAATCAAGACCAGCATGAACAAAAATCAGCTGCTCAGTCTCCACATGAAAGAGCATTTGTCGGATAAAAGCAACCAAGTCCCCTGCTTCATTCCTGACCCGCTCAGCATCCAACACACCGTCTACTGGAGCATCCAAGGGACGGCCTAAGAGCGAGTTAATGGTCGTATCCCCACCATTTCGTTTGTAATGATTATAACGCTCTTCTGGATTGTCTAACCAGGCAAGAAACATGTATTCATGATTACCAGACAAGCAAATAGCACCTTTGCTATCCACCAAATGCTTAACACGTTCCAGCACCGCTCGGCTATTTTCCCCGCGGTCAATTAAATCTCCTAACAAGATCAACTGGTCCTGTTCATTCCAATGCTGGAGGACCAACTCCAGCATACCAGCTTTTCCATGGACATCTCCGATGACAAAATAGTTAGGCATCTTTATTCCTACCCTTTCTTTAAGAGCTCCTTTGCCTGAGTGAGCGCGGCTTCTGTCACATTTTCACCCGCCAACATCTTGGCTACTTCCTCAATTCGTTCCTCAATCGTCAAGAGACGGACACGGGATACCGTTGAGTGGTCATCGCTGATTTTTTCAATAAAGAACTGATAATCTGCAATGGCAATGACTTGTGGCAAGTGGGAAATGGCAAGAACCTGCCCATGGCTCCCAATTTTGTAAATTTTCTGGGCAATGGCTTGGGCGACACGGCCAGACACTCCTGTGTCCACCTCATCAAAGACGATACTGGTCTTACCTTCCTTGCGTGAGAAAGCAGATTTAATCGCCAACATCAAGCGAGACAATTCTCCTCCACTAGCCACCTTAACCAAGGGTTTAAAATCCTCACCAGGATTTGTTGAAATATAAAATTCAACCTGTTCATTTCCCTCACGACCAAATTTAGCCTTGCTAAAGCGAACCTGAAAATCAGCCTTCTCCATATAGAGGTCTTTCAACTCCTGCTTGATTTCTTGCTCCAAGCCTTCTGCCAAGAGATGACGAGCAGTAGCTAATTCTCCAGCCAAGCGAATCAATTCTTTTTCACGTTTTTTTAATTCACTTTCAAGATGCTCAGAGGAGACATCCGTTCCTGTTAGGAGTTGGTATTCTTTGCTAATTTGCTCCAAATAGTCTAAGACATCATCAACCGTGCCTCCGTACTTACGGCTAATACTATACAGCAAATCCAACCGCCCTTCAACCTGCATCAAGCGATTGCCATCAAAATCCAGTCCGTCAATAATCCCTTCCAAACGCTTGGTGACCTCTTCTAAGACATAGTAGGATTCTGAGAGACTGCCAGCTAGTTCCTTATAACTAGCATCAAACTCCTCAATGGACTCCAAATCATGCATGGCAGAACGGACATTGGTCAGACTGGAAAAATCTTCATTGTCTAGCATTGCATAGGCATTTGCCAGCGTATCGGCAATCTGCTTATGGTTAAGTAACTTTTCCCGCTCTTTGCTTAGTTCCGTGTCCTCGCCAGCTTGAAGACCTGCAGCCTCAATCTCTGCTATCTGGTATTCCAGCATCTCAATACGGGCCTTATTTTCCTCTTGGTTCTTCTGAATGGTCAACACTTGCTTGCGCAAGGTTTTATATGCATCAAACGCAGCCTTGTAGTCCGCCTTTAATTGGAAAAAGGCCTCGTCCCCAAATTCATCAAGCATGGCAATATGGTGCTGTGGACGCATCAGCTCCTCTTGATCATGCTGGCCGTGAATATCCACTAGGTGCTGACCAACAGCTTTGAGGACCGATAAATTGACCAACTGACCATTGATGCGGCTGATACTACGACCATTTTGCAGTATCTCACGCCGAATAATCAGCTCATCTGACACTTCTAATCCCTGTTCTTCTAAAAGGGCTCGTAAACTTCGGCTTTGCTCAACCGAAAACAGACCTTCTATCTCAGCCTTGGGCATCCCATGGCGAATGACATCCGTCGTAGCCCGACTTCCCAGCATCATATTCATGGCATCGATAATAATCGACTTTCCAGCCCCTGTTTCTCCTGTAAGGACTGTCATTCCTTGCTCAAAATTAAGGGAAATTTCCTCAATGATGGCAAAATTTTTAATGGAAATTTCAAGTAACATGGCAACCTACCAATTTTTTATTGTTTCTAAGACATCCTGTGCCTGACTTGGATCGCGTAAGATGATTAAAATCGTATCATCATCTGCTAAAATGCTAAAAATAAGGTCAGAGAGTGCTTCGACGATCTGATTTTTCACAAAGGCCGTACTTCCTGGCACCAGATTGAGCGTAATCATCTGCCCCATGCACTCTGATGATAAAATGTTGTTCTCTGCTAGCTTCATCCGACCAGACACAGATTTGGGCAACTCATAGATATAGGTATTGTCTTTTAAAGGAATTTTGACAATTCCTAATTCCTTAATATCTCGTGAAACCGTTGCCTGTGTAGCTCGAATTCCCGAATCCTTCAAATGTTCTACAATTTCTTCTTGCGTTCCAATCTCAAAATCCGTCACAAATTTTCTAATTTTCTCTAGGCGTTCTTTTTTTCTCATCTATCAATTCCTTATGTGCTTGTTCTACAATGGTTTCAATCACGGAAAACACCTGATTGACAGCTGGGCTTTCCTTTTTCAAATGGGCTAAAAATTCCACATTTCCATGACCGCCTTGAATCGGTGAAAAATCAAGAGCTTTGACTGAAAAACCAAACTCTACGGCGGACTTTGTCACCTTGTCCAAGACCATACGATGAACGGTCTTGTCCTTGATAATTCCGTTTTTCCCAATCTGTTCTCGTCCCGCCTCAAATTGCGGCTTAATCAAAGCAACAACGTCACCCTCATCCGCTAAAATCGTTGCCAAAGCTGGTAAAATCAGACTGAGTGAGATAAAACTGACATCAATACTCGCAAATTGGGGTGTTTTTTCAAAATCATTAGCGGTTGCATAGCGGAAATTAAACTGCTCCATGCTAACAACTCGCTCATCTTGTCGGATTTTCCAAGCCAATTGATTGGTTCCAACATCCACAGCATAGACCAGGCTAGCACCACTTTGCAACATGACGTCAGTAAATCCGCCAGTTGAAGCTCCGATGTCAAGGGTCGTTTTATCCACAACCGATAAGCCAAATACCTGCAAGGCTTTCTCCAACTTGAGTCCGCCACGGCTAACGTATTTCAGCTTCTCCCCTTTTAACTTTAACTCGGTGCTGTCATCAATCTTTTCACCTGGCTTATCATAGCGTTCCCCATTTACAACAGAGATGACTAAGCCTGCCATGACACCGCGTTTGGCTTGCTCTCGTGTATCAAAAAGCCCCTGTTTATAAGCCAATACATCTACTCTTTCCTTAGCCATGTAATCGTAAACTTTCTACTATCTTTCGAATCTTTTCTGCCTGAAAGCTGGTTTTCTTCTCCAAGTCTTGCAGGCATTCTTCTACCTTGTCCAAGCTCATCTCTAAGAAATCCTTTGCTTCTTCTAAACCAAGAAGGGCTGGATAGGTTGCTTTATCTGCTACAAGATCCTTGTTGGGGGTTTTGCCCAGTTCTTCAAAACTAGCCGTCACATCTAAAATATCATCCCGCACCTGAAAAGCAAGTCCAAGCCATTCCCCTGTTTCTTGTAAGAGAGATTTTAGTTGACTATCTGCTTCCAGCATCACCCCTGTAGCTACAAAGGGATAGGCGAGGAGTTTTCCCGTCTTATGGGCATGAATCGCTTGCAATTCTGCAAGATTTAACTGCCGTTTCTCTCCTTCCATATCAAGGACTTGTCCACCAACCATGCCAAAGGTTCCAGCTGCCTTAGACAAGGCCGCAATCAGTTCTATCCGAATCTGACTAGGTAGCTCTGCCATTGCCACCAAAGCATAAGCGTCCAAAAAGAGGCTATCTCCAGCTAAAATGGCCATGTCCTCCCCAAATTTTTTGTGGCTCGTCAAGCGCCCTCTGCGATAATCGTCATTATCCATAGCTGGTAAATCATCGTGAATTAAGCTCCCTGTATGGATCATCTCAAGGGCAGCAGCCACCTGCACATGGGCATCGGTCAGCCTAATCCCAAATCCCTCTAGCAACTCCAAGAGCAATAGAGGACGCAGACGCTTGCCACCTGCCTGAACGGAGTAAAGAATGGTTTCTACTAACTGAGGGGCGACTGGCTTTGTAGCATAAAAGTCCAAGATAACCTGCTCAAGCCACTTTAATTGTTCCACTTGCTTCATTCCATATCCGTTTCTGTTCCGTCTGCTTGCATGACCTTCACCAAGGTCTTTTCTGCTTGTTGGAGTGTTTCTTGCAGTTCTTTGGAGAGTTTCATCCCTTTTTGAAATTCAGCAATCGCATCCTCCAGTGCCACATCTCCACTTTCCAAACGTGTGACAATCTGCTCCAAATCTGCCAAATTTTCCTCAAATTTCTTTTGTTTTGACATCCTTTACCTCAACTTCTAAGTGACCATCTCGTAGCTGAATCGTCACATTTTCCTCTTTTTTCACTTTATGAACACTATCAATGACTCGACCATTCTGCTCTAGCAGTGCGTAACCTCGTGCCACAATCCGACTGGTATCCAGCAGTAACAGACTGTTTGCCAAGCGCTTAACGTCTGAGACTTTCTGATCATAGATGACAGCCGTGTTGCTCCGTAACAATCGTTTCTGCTGGACTAATTTTTCCTGATAGAGGGCAATTTTCTGAGCTGGCGAGCATGCAAGCAAGCGCTGAGTTAATACTTGACTCTGCTTTTCCCCTCTATTTTTATAGTCGAACATCGATTGTCGCATGCGCAATTGTAACTGATCTAATTTTTGTAAGTAGGCATCATACAGCCGTTCTGGCTGTCGAAATATCACTGAGTGAACTAATTTCTCTAACCGCTCACGATGATAGACCAACCGATTTCCCATAGCTTTACTCATCCGATTTTCCTGCTGTTTGAGATGAGATAACAGATCCAATTTGGTTACAGGTGTTGCCAATTCCGCTGCTGCTGTTGGGGTTGCTGCACGCCTATCTGCTACAAAATCTGCCAAGGTTGTATCTGTTTCATGGCCCACACTTGAGATAATCGGAATTCGTGATTCAAAAATGGCTCGGACAACTTCTTCTTCATTAAAAGCCCACAAATCCTCAATAGAACCCCCTCCACGCCCAATAATCAGAACGTCAAGGTCATCTCGCTCATTCGCCCTACGGATATTTTGAGCAATCTCGATCGCTGCACCATCTCCCTGCACCTTGGTGGGATATAAGACGATCTCGCGACCTGGGAAACGCCGGCTAACCGTCGTAATAATATCTCGAATGACTGCTCCACTAGGACTGGTCACCACTCCAATTTTTCTTGCAAATTGCGGAATGGCTTGCTTGAATTTGTCTTGAAAAAGCCCCTCGTCCCCCAATTTCTTTTTTAATTGCTCAAACTGAATAGCAAGAGCACCAATTCCGTCTGGTTCAGCCTTTTCGATGATAATGGAGTAACTACCACTCGGCTCATACAACTGAACCCGGCCAACGACATTAATCTTCATGCCTTCTTCTAACTCAAATCCTAGCGATTTATAAACACCTGCCCAAACAGTTGCCTGAATCACTGCCTTTTCATCCTTCAGCGAAAAATACTGGTGACTCGGTCGCTTACGAAAATTAGACACCTGCCCCGTCAAATAAACCCGCTCTAAATACGGATCTCGGTCAAACTTCAACTTCAAATACTTGGTCAACGATGACACCGACAAATAATCTGGCATAAAACTCCTTTCACTAAGATATGAGAGCGTTTAAAGCGCACAGTGAAAATAGGAAATCTGACGAAGAGTTCGTAAACTCTAGGAAGATTTATCTTTTTCACCTAGTGCTTAGCTCGAATTCAATTAAACAAGATATGAGGGCGTTAAAAAAGCGAATGAAAATTAGGAAACATGACGAAGAAGCAGAACTTCTAGGAATGTTTATCTATTTTCCGAGCTTTTAGCCCGAATTCAATTAAACAAGATATGAGGGCGTTAAAAAAGCGAATGAAAATTAGGAAACATGACGAAGAAGCAGAACTTCTAGGAATGTTTATCTATTTTCCGAGCTTTTAGCCCGAATTCAATTCACTAAGATACGAGAGCGTCAAACAACTCCTAGACAAAATAGGAAATCGAAGCAGGTTGTCTTGCAACCAATGAGATTTATCTTTTTGCCAGCGAGTTGTAGCCCGAATTCAATTAAACAAGATATGAGGGCGTTAAAAATACACAGTGTACCCTTAGGGCATCCGTATCTGTAAAGCGAGCAAGCTCATAACAGCTACGGAAAAATTAGAAAACATGACGAAGAGTTAGCAAACTCTAGGAAGATTTATCTTTTTCACCCAGTGCTTAGCTCGAATTCAATTAAACAAAATACGAGGGCGTCAAACAACTCCTAGACAAAATAGGAAATCGAAGCGGTTGTCTTGCAACCAATGAGATTTATCTTTTTGTCAGCGAGTTGTAGCCCGAATTCAATTCAACAAGATATGAGGGCATTTAAAGCGCACAGTGTACCCTTAGGGCATCCGTATCTATAAAACGAGCAAGCTCGCAACAGCTACGAAAAAATTAGGAAATCTGACGAAGAGTTAGCAAACTCTAGGAAGATTTATCCCTAAAGGGAGGCAAGATTGTAACTAGCTAAAGTTAGAATAGCCATGTCTCTTTTTTACACCATGCTTAATCCATATTCAGCACAACAAGATGCAAACTTTTTTGTATTTTCCGTTCTTTATTATACCAAAAAGGACGTGAAAAGACTAGAATTGGGACGATTCTGTTTCATTTTGTCTGTCACTATTTCGTGTGACACAAAAAACAACTAGCCGTCTTGACTAGTTGTTTTCGGAGATTATGAAAAATATTTAGGATTACAGACAGTATACCCCATATACACTCTCTTGGCATCCGTCTTAGGGCTGATTTCAATTGTTCACTATCCTCTTACTCATAGCTACTACTACCTCGTTAAAATGAAACAGGTAGCTTGTTCCTATTACTACTGAGAATTTAATAGACTCGTGAAAAACAGTCCACTGGACCTAACTCGCGCTCTGGTTTCTTGGCTCGTAAAAAAACAGTCCACTTCAACTGGCCTCGCTCTTCCGTTTCTAGGCAAGGGAAAAACTGTCCGCAGGACGTTACTCGCTAGCCTATTTCTAAACTCGTGAAAAAACAGTCCACTTCAACTGGCCTCGCTCTTCTGTTTCTAGGCGAGGGAAAAACAGTCCGCAGGACTGTTTTTTATGCTATACTATAGTGACAGGAGGAGAATAAGATGAACATTTATTCTGACGATAGTTTGACCCTGCATACGGATTTGTATCAAATCAATATGATGCAGGTGTATTTTAAGGAAAAAATTCACCAGAAAAAAGCTGTTTTTGAATTGTATTTTAGGAATAATCCCTTCAAGAGTGGCTATGCTGTATTTGCAGGTTTGGAGCGGATTGTTGATTATCTCAAGGACTTGCATTTTTCAGAGAGTGATATAACTTACCTGCGTTCGTTAGGCTACGACGAAGATTTTTTGAGCTATTTAGCAGATTTCAAATTAGAGTTGACTGTTCGGTCTGCCAAAGAAGGGGATTTGGTCTTTGCCAATGAACCCTTGGTGCAAGTCGAAGGTCCCTTAGCCCAATGCCAATTGGTAGAAACAGCTTTGCTCAACATTGTCAACTTTCAAACCTTGATTGCCAGCAAGGCTGCGCGCATCCGCTCGGTTATTGGAGATGACGAGCCCTTGATGGAGTTTGGCACGAGACGTGCCCAAGAAATGGATGCTGCTATCTGGGGCACACGCGCGGCAGTGATTGGTGGGGCTAATGCTACCAGCAATGTTCGGGCTGGGAAACGCTTTGGAATTCCTGTGTTAGGAACGCATGCCCATGCCTTGGTGCAAGTTTATGGCAATGATTATGAGGCCTTTAAGGCCTATGCCAAGACTCATAAGAATTGTGTTTTTCTAGTGGATACTTATGACACTTTTAAACTAGGTGTCCCAGCTGCCATTCGGGTTGCTCGTGAAATGGGCGATAAGATTAACTTCCTTGGTGTTCGGATTGATTCGGGAGATATTGCCTATATTTCTAAGAAAGTCCGTCAACAGTTGGATGATGCAGGTTTCCCTGATGCAAAAATTTATGCTTCCAATGATTTGGATGAGCATACCATTCTCAATTTGAAAATGCAAAAGGCAAAAATTGATGTCTGGGGCGTTGGGACCAAATTAATTACAGCCTTTGACCAACCAGCTCTAGGAGCCGTTTATAAGATTGTGGCGATTGAAGATGAGAACAGTGGAATGCGTAACACCATCAAGCTGTCCAACAATGCTGAAAAAGTTTCGACACCAGGTAAAAAACAAGTGTGGCGGATTACCAGTTGTGAAAAAGGCAAATCTGAAGGAGACTATATTACTTATGCAGGTGTAGATGTCTCTCAAATGAAGGAATTGGAAATGTTCCATCCAACCTATACCTATATAAAAAAGACCGTCCGTAATTTTGAGGCGGTGCCACTCTTGGTAGATATTTTTGACCAAGGAAGGCTGGTGTATGAGTTGCCTGATTTGATGGATATTCATGCGTATGCACGTAAGGAATTTGAGAAATTATGGGATGAGTATAAGCGTGTGTTAAATCCACAGCACTATCCAGTGGACTTAGCACGAGACGTTTGGCAAGATAAGATGGATTTGATTGACCAAATGCGGCAAAAAGCCTATCAAGGAGGCCAAGAATGAGCCTACAAGAAACAATTATCAAGCAATTAGGCGTCAAGCCCACCATCAATCCGCAAGAAGAAATCCGTAAATCAATTGATTTTTTAAAGGATTACCTCAAAAAACACTCGTTTTTAAAGAGCTATGTTTTGGGGATTTCTGGTGGTCAAGATTCCACGCTCGCTGGCCGATTGGCTCAGCTTGCAATGGAGGAAATGCGAGCAGAGACGGGAGATGAACGTTATCAATTCATCGCTGTCCGTCTTCCATACGGCATTCAAGCAGATGAGGACGATGCCCAAGCAGCTCTCTCCTTTATCAAACCTGATGTGGGCCTTGTTGTGAATATCAAAGAAAGTGTTGATGCGATGACAACAGCCGTTCAAGCGACAGAGAGCACCGTATCTGACTTTCATAAAGGAAATATCAAGGCCCGCAGTCGCATGATTGCCCAATATGCCCTGGCAGGAAGTTACCAGGGTGCTGTAATTGGAACAGACCATGCCGCTGAAAATATTACTGGTTTCTTCACCAAATTTGGTGATGGGGGTGCAGATATCCTCCCACTTTTCCGTCTCAATAAACGCCAAGGAAGAGCCCTCTTGGCAGAACTTGGAGCCGACCGCTCCCTCTACGAAAAAATTCCCATAGCGGATTTGGAAGAAGAAAGACCTGGATTGACAGATGAAGTAGCACTTGGAGTGACCTACGATAAGATTGACGACTACCTAGAAGGTAAAGTAATTGAGCCAGAAGCCCAAGCCATCATCGAGAATTGGTGGAAAAAAACAGAGCACAAACGCCATCTTCCCATTACTATTTTCGATGATTTTTGGAAATAAGTTAAAGCAAGGAGAACTCAATCGTGATTTCGTAGAAATCGATTTTGTTAATTTCGCTTTCTCATTTCTTGGCTCAAGTATTAACAGTCCACTGGACTTGTTAATACCCCACAGGTTGACTAGCTTCCACAATTGAGAATTGTGGAAGGCTGGAAATAGAATGTGCACAGCTCGCTCCTTGCAATTGAGAATTGTGAAAGATTGGAAATAGGGCTAGTTCGCTAGGCTCTTCTACTAGAATGTTGCTTTATCAACGTTTTATACTCTTCAAAAATACTGATGTTAGGGATTTTTGTCCAGCCTCTTGCTTTTTATGTTATGATAAAAGAAACTATTTTATAGGAGGTTCACTATGAAAAAACACTATTCTCTGCTATCGTTTTTACTGGGATCAATCCTTTTCCTAGTAGCCTGTCAAGCAACCCCAACTAACAGTAAGTCATCCAGCCAACACTCTTCAGTAGCTACAACTTCTTCGAAGTCTACAAGCTCTTCCAGTCTGTCAAGTACTACGTCTACTAGTTCGATCTCAACAAATAAAGAAACAACGAAACAGGAAAAAGAAGAGAACCGTTCTCGTCAATCTGAATCTACCATTGCTAAAAAACACCTTCTACAAGTCACACCACAGATTCAGCAAGTTTCAAACTATTGCGCTCCAACAACTGTTAGCATGATGCTAGCCTCCCGTGGGATACAAGTTGACCAGTTCCAATTAGCTACAGAAATGGGAACCGCCGAACCTTTCGGAACGCATAACCGAGACGCAATTCGAATTCTCAATCGACATCTATTTGGATACGAAACTCCTGCCGAAAAACAAGCAGGATATCGCTTAGAAACCGTGACTACCTTCACTAGTGATTCTGAAGATATGAAAAAATTCAAAGACCGAGTACGAACAAATATAAAAGATGGATACCCTTTGTACTATACCTTTGATAGCTCCAAAGTCTATCCCGGAAAGCCGGGAGAACACAATGTCATCGGTATCGGTTACTTAGAGACTGCCGATGGTCAAGACATCTCTTTACTATACTACCTTGATCCTTCTCCAAACGTCCAAGACGCCGTATATGGAGGACTTAAGGTTATTACTCCTGAAGAACTCTTGTCCGCAATGCTTACTTGCGAGGAACCAAACTATGGGTGGTAGTCATCCACTTCTAATAAGAGAAGTCAGATTTTTTCTCTGGCCTCTCTTATTTTATTGTTCTACTCATAAAAATCAAAGTTAGCTTCTTTTACTACTGTCTTAAATACTTCAGACATCAACTCCTATTTTTTATTACTGTTCATCTCATTTACTGAGAAACATCCTATTTGATTTACTTAGTCTACTCTATTTTTATAGTAAAAAAATAACTAGTTATAGATAAACTAGCTATTTTTAACATTAAATGAATTTCAGCTATTATTAGCACGAAATGCATCAACTAAGGACTAAAAATAGTAGGGCTCAACCAAATTTTCTTCTTTTACTCTTTTGGTCTACGCTTGAAGATTTTCAAAAAAGGTCTATAATAGGTCTTAATAGAAAAGGAGAATCTTATGAATTCATTACATCAATCATTAACCGATCGATTTTTTGCTGATTACGAAGCCAATCAGCACTTTGCAGCTACGGAAAATGCAGTAACCCACAATGGTATCTATGCTTCTCTTGAAAAACGCAGCAGCAGTGTCGAAAATACCCCTGTTTTTTCCATTGATTTAACCAAAGACAAGGTCAGCAACCAAAAGGCTTCCGGTCGCTGCTGGATGTTTGCCGCTCTCAATACCTTCCGCCACAAAATGATCGCTGGTTTCCAATTGGAAGATTTTGAACTCTCTCAAGCCCATACCTTCTTTTGGGATAAATATGAGAAATCCAACTGGTTTTTAGAACAAATTTTAGCGACAGCTGATCAAGCATTAACCAGCCGCAAGGTCAAATTCCTCTTAGATGTTCCTCAACAAGACGGTGGTCAATGGGACATGGTCGTATCTCTCTTTGAAAAATACGGAGTTGTGCCAAAATCAGTCTATCCAGAATCCATCTCTTCCAGCAACAGCCGTGAACTCAATGCTGTCCTCAATAAATTGCTACGCCAGGATGCCCAAATTTTACGTGATTTGGTGACAGCAGGCCAAACTCAAGAAGCTATTCAGACAAAAAAAGAAGAACTCTTGCAAGAAATCTTTAACTTTCTTGCCATGTCGCTTGGCTTACCACCTCGTACCTTTGATTTTGCCTACCGAGATAAGGACAATCACTACCATAGCGAAACAGGCTTAACTCCGCAGGAATTTTACAAAAAATATGTGGATATTCAACTGGATGATTACGTCTCCATCATCAACGCACCGACTGCTGACAAACCGTATGGCAAGTCTTATACCGTTGAAATGCTCGGAAACGTAGTGGGCAGCCGACCTGTACGCTATCTTAACGTGGAAATGGATCGCTTGAAATCCCTTGCTATTGCTCAAATGCAGGCTGGTGAAACGGTCTGGTTTGGGTCTGATGTCGCTCAATCTAGCAATCGTAAGACAGGTGTCATGGCAAATGGCATGTATGATTTTGCTTCTAGTATGAAAATTGACCTCCACCAAGATAAGGCTGGTCGTCTTGACTACGGTGAAAGTCTGATGACTCACGCAATGGTCTTAACGGGTGTCGATCTTGATGAAAATGGCCAATCCATTAAATGGAAGGTTGAAAATTCTTGGGGAGACAAGGTTGGCGATAAGGGATATTTTGTTGCAAGCGATAGCTGGATGGACGAATATACCTATCAAATCGTTGTCCGCAAAGAATTCTTAACAGAGGCAGAGCTTGCAGCCTACAATGCAGAGCCAATTGTTCTTGCACCATGGGATCCAATGGGAGCATTGGCTAGCAAATAAGCAAACGTAAATCACTACAAAACGCTGAGAACGTGAATAAAACTCTTCAAATATTAAAAACGAGGCTGGACACTTTTGTCTTAGCCTCTTTTTATATAATCTATTTCGAGCTACTTTTATCTCCTAATGCTCGAATGGCAAGAATTTTACTTCTTCTAAGCCGATACTCTATAAAAATCATGAGAATGATTGCCTTGATTTAAAATGCGTCCGTTATTTCTTTTTGGTTTATCAAGCCCCTTTTTAGAAAAAAAGCTATTTTTTTGTAAAGGCTTTCTTCCACATACGGTAGGTCAAATAGGCCAGTAGGCCTCCTAAGGTATTCGTCCACAAATCATCTACTTCAAAGACGCGTCCCGCATCAAAGAGGAGATCTAGCAATATTTGGGTACACTCGATGAACAAGCTGATACAAAAGCTATAACAGATGACCGCTCGAAGGCTCTGCCATTTCTTAAACAGAAAAACAAAGGCCAAGACAAGGGGATAGAGTAGAAAAATATTAGTCAGATTTTGTAGTAAAACCAGCCACCAATCAGCCAGACTGTCCAGCTTATCAGCATTCACAAAACTGTTAAAGGGAATTGGCAAAATATAGAGTCGACCAATTTGGACGATGCCTGGCGTAGAAAACATCTTGTACTGAGGGTAAATATTTTGTGGCAGAAAGCACATGCAACAGATTGCAAGAGCATAAATCCGTGCTAAGAACAAGGTGGTTTTTCGACCAAGCGGAGTCAATTCTCCATCCTTTTGGAAGACTTGTTTCATGCCTGAATGCCTGCCTTTGCCTTAGCTGCAGCAATACGGGCGCGGGCCGATTCACGATCCTTCTTCATCGTATTGGAACGCAGCTGACCGCAGGCTGCATCAATATCGGTACCATGTTCCTGACGGACAACGCAGTTGACACCATTTTTCTTAAGGCAATCATAAAAAGCAGCTACTCTTTCTGGCGTAGAACGGCTGTACTGGTCATGCTCGCTGACAGGATTATAGGGAATCAAGTTAACATAGGACAACTTGCGAATATTTTTAGTCAAATCAGCTAGTTCCTGAGCTTGTTCCACACCGTCATTGACTTCATTCAACATGATGTATTCAAATGTCACACGACGATTGGTTGTCTCGATATAATCTTCGATTGCTTCAAACAAGACTTCAATCGGAAACTTACGATTAATCCGCATGATACTAGAACGAATGTCATTATTCGGTGCGTGGAGCGAAACAGCTAGGTTGACCTGTACCCCTTCACGGGCAAATTCACGGATCTTCGGTGCTAATCCAGAGGTAGACACTGTAATATGACGGGCTCCAATTGCCATTCCCTTATCATCATTCACCGTCCGTAAGAAGGTGAGGACATTGTCATAGTTATCAAATGGCTCACCAATCCCCATCACAACAATATGACTGACACGTTCTCCCTGATTGCGCTCATCAAAATATTTCTGAACCAGCATAATCTGTGCCATGATTTCTCCACTTGTCAAATCACGCTGCTTGCGAATCAAACCAGAGGCACAGAAAGTACAGCCAATATTACAACCAACCTGAGTCGTCACACAGACAGATAGCCCATAGTGTTGACGCATTAAAACAGTCTCAATCAACATACCATCAGGTAATTCAAACAGATACTTGACTGTTCCATCTTTTGATTCTTGCACAATCCGCTGCTTAAGAGGATTCACAACAAATTGCTCATTGAGCTTCGTTATTAACTCCTTAGATAGATTGGTCATTTCTTCAAAGGTCTGGACACGTTTACGATACAGCCATTCCCAAATCTGTGTAGCACGAAATTTCTTTTCGTCCTGTGCTAAAACCCAGTCTATCAAATCAGTGCGGCTAAGGCTATAAATTGATTGTTTCATACGTCTCCTACTTTTGGCGAATCACAAAACCACGTTTGGCTTCTTGTGATTCACCGTGATTCTTTTTCTTGCTTTGTTTCTTGCTACGTTCAGGCTTCTGCTGCTTTTGTATACGTGGAGTATTTTTCTCATTTTTTTCTTTGACAGTAAATGAGCGCTGGTTCTTACGATTGCTCCGACTGCGGCGCTTGCGGTTAGGCCGTTCTTCCATTTCTACCGCTAATTCCTGCGGCTGATTATTCCCTAAAACAAAATAGGCGCAGCCAAAATTACAAAATTCTGTCAAATAATCATCTAATCGACTAATTTTTATATCTGATTTTACAGCCTTGTCATCCTTATAAAAGCCTTTCAAGCGGAGCTGTTCATTGCCCCAATCTCCCACAATGTAATCAAATTTCAACATAATAGGGGAAAATCGCTGACCAAAAGCTGTCTGATCAAAGGCTTCACGGTAGTCTTCCAAGAGGTCTAGCTCAATACTTTCTGCAACAACCTTATCTCCAACACGGGCAAAACTAGGTCCAGGAAATTTATTATAATTATATAATTCTGGTGCAATTTCTTTTTTCATCACGCCTCCTTTTCTCTTTCTTACTAACCTTACCATTATACCACGATTGTAGAAATTTTTGATAGGCTAGTGGTAAATAAGAGAAATTTCAGAACATTCTCATATTCTCTGAACTACTAACAAAAAGAGCCTATTGGCCCTTTGTTTTTTTCAGATAATCAATCGCTTCCTGGACATTGGTCACTGGAACAACCTGAATAGTCAATTTATCTCTTTTCACAGCTTCCATTGCTTCTTCATAGTTCGTTTTAGCATCTGGTTTTTGTTTTAAGATTTCAGGATCAACAGGATTATTGGGAGCAAAGAAGATACTTGCCCCAGCTTTTGCAGCAGACAAGACCTTCTTATCCGCTCCACCAATATCACCGACAGAACCGTCTTGCTCAATCGTTCCAGTACCTGCAATTACTCGTCCGTCTCGCAAATCAGGATCAGCTAACTGTGTGTAAATGGCAAGCGTAAACATTAAACCTGCACTCGGACCACCGATATTACCAGTTTGGAAATCAATCTTTTCACTACTTTTAACCTCGGTATGGTCAACTAGGCCAATTCCAATGCCATTTTTCCCGTTTTCGAGTCTAATAATTTTTCCTTTGGCGGTCAATTCCTTACCAGAACTGAGATAACCAACCTCAACATCGCTGCCTAATGTTAAACCACTGACATAGTCAATGAGTTCAGGCGAACTCTTAAAGGTCTTGCCATTCACACTCACAACGGTGTCTGCAATATTCAAAATCTGCTTAAAAGTCGAATCATCCGTCACATTGAGGACATAGACCCCAAAGAACTCCAAAGAAGTGTCTTTCTTAGCTAGTTTTAAACCTTGATATTTCGCCATATTTTGGGAAGTTTCCATATAGAATTGATTAATCCGGTAAAACTCTTCGCTATTTGCGCCTCCTGCCAATTCTTTCTTGGGAATGATGTCCGAATGGGAATCAAGAGCAGCAAACAAGAGCTGAACAGCAGTAGCAGGTTTGACTTGGATGTAGACAAAATTATAGGAGCCGGGTTTGTCATCTTTTTTCCCAGCCACGGTCAAGACACTTCGAATATCAGAAGCTCCACCCGGACTTTCGACATAGTAGGGAAGGGGAAGAAAACAGCTACCCATAAAAGGACAGTCGAGAGAACTATCGAGAGAATCAGAAGTAATTTTTTATTTTTTTTCATTCTTTTGTAATTCCTTACTAATTATTTCTGGCACATACGGACGGATGTCTTGGTGGAACTGCAACAATTCCCTGACCTGACTAGATGAAACAAACTTGTATTCTGGCTTGGCCAAGAGATAAATCGTTTCTAGTTGAGGAGCCAACTCACGATTATAAAAATCAAAACTAGATTCGTATTCCAAATCCATCCCATTGCGCAAGCCACGTACTAAATAACTCGCACCAATTTCTCTTGCCACATCCACCACCAATTTCTCTTGTGCAACCAAGACCTGAACTGTTGGCATATCTGCTACTACTTCTTCAATCAAGCGTTTTCGCTCTGAACTAGCAAGCAGACCTTCTTTATGCGGATTAACAAACACACCTACATACAGGACATCAAATAGCTGGCTAGCCCGTTTAATCACGTCCAGATGTCCATTTGTCAGTGGGTCAAATGACCCTGTAAAAAGTCCAATTTTATCTGACATAGACTGTTACCTTACTAATTCCATATCTTTTTTCTTTCCAGACTCCCAAGTCAGCAATTTCTTCTGGTAGCTCAACCTGCTTATCCGTTTCACAGACGACCATGACCTCTTCTGCCAGTAAATTTTTCTGACATAAGGCTGTAACGGTTTCTACAATTGTTTCCTTCGCGTAAGGAGGATCTAAAAAAACGACATCAAAGGGACCTTGCACCACTTGTAAGGCTTGCTGGGCTTCCATTTTCAATAATTGAAACTTCTCAGCTTCCTTAGTCATCTGAATATTCTCTGCGATGATGAGTTGCGCTTGCCGGTCTCGTTCCACCAATACAGCTTGATCCATTCCACGCGAAATAGCCTCAATGGACAAGCCTCCGCTTCCTGCAAACAAATCTAAAACACGACCTCCGTCAAAATAGGGACCAATCATATTAAACATCGCACCACGCACCTTGTCCGAAGTCGGACGTGTCGTCTGACCTGGCAAGGTTTTAAGCGGTCTACCACCATAATTTCCAGAAATAATTCTCATAGTTCTTATTATAGCATAACTGCTAGCAATCTGAGCTGTAAAAAACATCTACACCACGACAGACGCATGAAGAAAATCATTCGTTGAAAAAGTTGTGAAAACAGCAAAACGCCTACTTTGACAACCTTATTTTAAAAAAATTCGAAGGATTTTCGAGAAATTCTCTAGTTTTTCATCCTTTAATACTACATGAAAGTTTCTCTTTCGGCAATTACAGGTCTGGTTTTTCAATATTTCAGAATAAAAAATCATATTTTATACTCGTCAAAAATCAAAGTCTGATGTCGTTACCTCACCTTGCTTCAACAGTCCGGGGGACTGTTGAAGGTTGGAAATAAGGATTATGTCATAATCCTCAGCTAACATTAGTCAGAACTAGTGGCACAGTGGAGACGAGCCAAGCTCGTTCGATTTTCAGCCTTCCATAATTCTCGATTGTGGAATAATCAGATTTTGATTTTTATAGAGTATTAGAAATAATTTGGAAAAATTTTCTTCATGCGTCTGTCGTGCATCTACACAACTTTAATAAGTAAGCAAAAAGAGCAGTCTTGCTCTCTTTCAACGATATTCAGTTTAGTTTGTTTTCACTTTTCCATCCCAGCTATTTAAACCATAGCTCAGAATGTAAATATCATTAAATCCTTGCTTTTTCAAATAGAGAGCTGCTTGTGTCACAAATTGTCCACGGTCATTTTCATACAGCAAAACTGGCTTGTCTTTACGAAGGGCAGCAAGGCTTTGCTTTAATTGCTGATAAGGAATATTACGTGCTCCCATGATATGTTTTTTGCGGTATTCTGTTGGCTCACGTAAATCAATCAGTTGCCCACTATAGATTTTCTGTGCAAACTCATAATTTTCAACGACCTTGGCTGCTCGACGTAAGCGCCAATAATTGAAGCCCATCCACGCTCCTAATACAGCTACAAACAATAGTAATACATAAAGTGTTGACATTTCCTACTCCTTTTTCCCTTGATAGTTTAATTCCAAACGATGTTCCCGTCTTAAGACCAATTCAGCCTCCATGTACTCCACTCGGTCAAGCAATCCAGCCTCATAAATCCGCTGCAGTTCAATTTGCATCATCTCAATATCATACAAGCGATTTCCCATGTAAATGATGATTCCAAATTGCTTTAATAACTGTTGCACATCATAAAGTTTCTCCATAGAAAAAGTGTAGCAAAAGTTGACCAATATTGCAATTGAAAAGAAGAAACGGATTATCGCTCTTCTTTCTTAAAGCGAATATAGGCTCTGACTATTATATACAGCCGATGACCTACCATAATGAGCAATATCCACCATAACACTTGCTGAATAATGGCATATCCTGTTGGGAACAATCGAGCCAGCAAGGCAAAACCAGCCAAATAAGCTAATAAAATTATCAGATTTCTCATTACAATCCTCCAAACTCCTAGTAAGCAAACTACGAAAACGCATTCCTAACTAAAATCATAACACATATTCCTTAAAAAAACAAGTTTGCCCAGTTTGTTCAACACCTATTGAAAACTATGCCATGTCAGATGTAGGGGAAAGCAAGAACTGCTAACACCATTGTAAAATCCATTTGTAACAGCCTCCTAGATTTTACTGACAGAACGTTTCTCACTATCCCAACTTGTAGCAGTCCCTCGGATTATAAGGTTAAAAGCAAAGCTTCTTTTATTTCCAACCTCCAATAAGATCAAGGCTACATTGATAGAACCTACAGTTCTTTTATTTCCAGCTTGTAGCAGTCTACTAGACTGCATAGACAGAACTTACAGTTCCGTTATTTTCAACTTCTAACAATCCACTGAACTGCATAGACAGAACCTACGGTTCCGTTATTTCCAACTTGTAGCAGTCTACTAGACTGCTACAACCACCCATTTTCTTTGGCGGTGTTGGCGGCTTCGGTGCGGTTTTCGGCACCTAATTTGCTGAGGATAGTGGTCATGTAGTTGCGAATGGTTCCGTTTGACAGATACATTTGGTCGGCAATTTCTTTGTTGGATAGGCCTTGTGCGACTTTTTGGAGTAGGATTTGTTCCTGTTTAGTCAGGGGATTTTTCATAGTGAAAAAGCTCTCCATTAACTCTGGCGAGTACTCTTTTTGTCCTTGGAGTACGCGTTCAATGGTTCGCATCAACTCAGCAATGCTGCGTTCTTTCAGTACATAGGCATCCACATCTGCTCGAATTGCACGTTCAAAATAGCCTGGCCGTTTAAAGGTCGTCACCATAATCACTTTTAAGCTCGGCAGCTCCTCTTTTGCCCATTCAAGGACATCGAGCCCCGTCATCTCAGGCATCTCAATGTCTAAAATGGAGACATCGATTTTTTCCTTTTGTAAAATAGCTTGCGCTTCTAAGCCATTTCTCGCTGGAAATACTTGGGCTACACCGTCCTGTAATTCCAAGAGCTGACAGAGAGCGTCCCGCAACATGCTTTGGTCTTCAGCGACTAAAATGTTCATCTTTGTCTCCTTTCGGAATCTCTAGCTGAATTTGTGTCGGCTGTTTGCTAGAAATGATTTCCATCCTGCCTTGATAGCGAATGAACCGATCACGAATGGAATGCAATTCCTCACCCGTCACCTGCTCAAATCCAATCCCGTTATCTTCTACTAAAACTCGCACCCAGCCGTCTTTTTCACTCAACTGAATGCGGCAACTACTTGCCTGACTGTGCTTGATAAGGTTATTCCCCAATTCACGCAGGGCCATGGTCAAAGCGGTTTCTTGTTCTCGACCGATTGCTATTTCTTCTTTCTCGATGGTCAAGGCAATCCCTGCCAGCTCAAGCATATTTCCTAAAATCTGCAACTCTTCTTCAAGACTGTGTACTTTTACGGCTTGGACAATCTCTCTGACTTCCTGCATCGAATTTTTGGCAATATCCCGCAAATCCTGTATTTCTTTTTGTGCCTTTTCATAGGCTCCATGCTCCATAAGAGTTAGGGCTAACTCACTCTTGACACTCAACATGGCAAAGACATGCCCCAAGGTATCGTGTAAATCTTGCCCAATCCGATTGCGTTCATTTTCCGCTAAAAGCAGGTTGATAGAGGCATTTTTTGCTGTTAATTCCTGTTCAATCTTTGTTTGCTTGATGATCTGCCTCATGGCATACAACATCCCTAGGCAGACCATATCCATAATTAAGAGAAAAATTTGTGTGGCAACATCTGTATCAGCCAGAACAGGGTAGAGGGTGGCGAGGAATACAAGATAAAAGCTTATATAGCGAAACCCTATCAGCTTATCGTCCCCAAAACGCCAGACCAAAATATTCGATAGGAAAAAATTGAACATAGAAATATTGGGGCTTCCATTAAAGGTAACGAAAACCACATAAAAGCAGAGATAGAGCCAAAAGAGGTTGACTACTAGCGGATGTTCCATCATCACAATACCAAGATAAGCAACAATAAACAAAATCGTCAACCAAAAGATATAAAATGGATAGCCACCGCTTAGCGAATAATAAAAGGGAAAAACCAAGTACAGCAAGGATACATAGTACATGATATGGATTTGTTTGAACTTATGCAGTAATCTCACCTTATCTCACTTCCTGTTTCTTTTTTAGCACTAGGGTTATGCCTGTTATTATTATAGTATACAATAAGACCATTAGTAAAGAGGTGACTTGCAGATGATGGTCGTTGATATAGCGGAGAACCAGTTGATTTGCATAGTAAGATGGGGTAAAATGAGCTACCGACTGCATCCAGTCAGGAAGAGCTTCATAGGGCAGCCAACTACCACCAAAAATCGCCAACACAAAATACAAGAGATTGGCAACAACAGACAACGTTTGCCGATTTTTAAAGAGTGTCAAGGCAAGCCCAATCGCCAAATAAACCATGCTGGTTGCAAGCAATAAGAGGGAAGACACCAGCCACTGTTCCGTTGTCATTCTTACATCTCGAAAAATTGCCCCAACTGCAAAATTGACCATAATCGAGATGACAAACGAAACAAAAACGTTTAGCACTTTGGCAAGGTAATACTGGGAAAGGGGGACGGGAGAATGCTGAATCTGCAAAAGCCAGCGACTCTGTTTATCTGTATCAAGCATGGATGGAAAAGCATAGAGCCCAAAACTGCTCATACTAAAAGCCGTCATCGTCAGCAAATAATTTCTCGTCAACGCTGCTGCATTTTCATAGGATGAGTCAAACATAGAAGAAAACAAGAGGAAAAAGAGGACAGGCATGCCAATTCCCATAATAAATCCAAAGGCATTTCGCTTGGTTAAGAGGTATTCAATTCTTAATAGAGCTTTCATTATGCTTCCTCCTTGGTCGTATCAAACAGGGTATTGAGTAGGGTTTTATTGGTCATTTCAATCTCCATGATTGGGCAGTTGACTTCCTGTAACGCTTGCCAGACTACATCTGCTTCCTTGGTCATAAAACGGAGACGATCATGACTTTCTTCCATGCCATAGGTATTCTCCCACGATTCCACCACCGCTCGATACTCTTTTGGAATAGTGAATTGCTTTTCCCGCTCTTCAGAGCGCATTTTAAAAGGAGTCGTATCCCGCAAAAGCTGTCCTTGGTGTAAAACTAAAATACGGTCTGCTGTATGCTCGACTTCTTCGATATAATGGGAAGAATACACAATGGTCACACCCTTTTCTTTTAAGTCACGGATAATTTCCCAGAAACGCTGGCGGGTTGATGTATCCATAGCCGTTGTCGGCTCATCTAAAAAGAGAATGGACGGACGACCAATTAAGACCAATACAAAGGACAATAAACGCTTTTGACCGCCAGATAATTTCTCAGCTAGCTGCTGTTTCTGCTCAGGAGAAAAACGCAACAGGGCATCAATTTCCTGATTCGACAAGGAATTGGGGTAAATTGCTTGAAAAAAGGCTATCAATTCGCTGACCCTGAGGTCGCTAGGAACAGCATTTTCCTGTGGCAAAATACCGACTACTTTTTTCAAAACTGAATCCGTAACTGGACTCCCCTGAATACGAATACTACCACTTGTCACAAACCAATCTCCCAATAAGCAAGATAGCAATGTCGTCTTTCCAGCACCGTTTGGCCCAATAAGAGCAACACACTCACCTTCTCCAATCTCAAAGGAAATATCTCGCAAAACCTGCTTTCCCTTTATCGTTTTTGACATGTTTTTGACTTCAATCATGCTCATTTCTGACCTCCTTTTGTAACTTGACTCATTTTCACTATAACAGCTTTTGCCTAAATTTTAAAAAAGAATTACTGATTTTCAATTGGTGCATGCCAGCTCGCTAAATACGAAAGTAGGCGACGGTCACTATCTTCTCCCGCTTCTCGGTTAGCTTTTTCCGTTCCTCCCATCTTCATATACATTCCACCTGCATCTGCTACGCCATTTCCAACAAATATATGCCCTGCTTCTGGATAAAGGTGCACCATCGTCTTATCTGGTCGGCGAGCCTTTATCTCCTCCACCATCTTGCCACTTTCCCACACTTGATCATCCCCTCCTGCAAATAACACGATATCTGCTTTAGCTTTCTCAATTGGAATCCGTTTCATTGCTCGCTCTTCATCCATATCAACTGCTGCCTGATACAATTTCAAGTAAGAGATAGGTGATTTGGTCACGAAATCCCAAAACAAAGCAAGAGAACCTGCCTTAGTCATATCAACGTAGGGAATCGGTTTTCCTGCTTGTGACCAAGATGACGAAATATTTTGAAAATCCAATCCTGCAAAGACATAGCCTGAGGGCGCATAAGCCACCACATGATCAATCGAATCATATAAAGAAGCCAGAAGAAGACTATACTCTGCTCCTTTTGAAGCCCCAATCAAGGTAATAGGTCCTGACTCTCCTAAATCTTTACGGATATAGTTTTCCATTTCTTCATAATACTCAACTGGTACGTCGACCAAGGTTTCCTGCTGATTGGGCATACCAAAGAAGAACAAGGCTAAGACCCTATAGCCGTTTTGGGCTAACATTACAGCTCTTTCATAGGCTGGACTTCCTTCTGAGCCACCAAATGTGACGATGACACCCTCATGCTTGCGAAGTTTCGGTTTCAAGGAAAAGCCATTGAGATAGTTTCCTTCAATATGCTCGACCGTGACCCCCTCAATAGTCGTATTATACAGGGAAATATCTTGGGGATTGCTATAATGAGATAGACTTCCGATTTCCTCTTGTTGATACTGTCGGTCGTTCCACATTCGTAGTCCAACGATACTCAGAATCCCTGTGAGAACAACGACAACCAATCCTAGCAAAAAACGTTTCATTTACTTATCCTCCTTTTGTAATTTCATGAGTTTCTTGAACAGCTAACTCATCTGATCGAATATATAAACAACAGGCATAGACTTCCCACGGAAAACCTCCTTCAAACTGTCGCCCTACAAAGTGATAGGTAGCAACTCCTGCAAGGGTTAGGACAATGACTTTTACAATCCACTGTTTCATGATACGCTCCTTTTCTTTTTATTACTAGTATACTCCTTCTCCTTTTTCTCACTAGATAGATTTGTCATGGAAAAATGTGACAAATGTCATATGATAGCAAATAAAATCCTCACTGACTTTTAAGTTTGCCTTGTTCAGTGGAAAACGTCTAGCTATACTATCCATTTCTCCTAAAAAAGACATAGAAAAAAGGCTGGTTCCCCAACCTTTTTCAGACTTTGATTGTTGTCGCTATTACAAACCTGGCGCTTGTCCTAACTCTGCTTGCAGCATCCAAATATGTTTTTCAAGGCTAGCTTTTGCACCGTTGAAAATGTCGTTTGTCACATCATCTCCTTCTGTATCCGTCACATCTAGTCCTTTTTGAAAAAGTCCGACAAGGTAACGGAAAACTTCTACAACACGTCCCAATTGTGCTTCCATAGCCAAGCTATAATCACCTGGTACTTCTTTTAACTGGCTATTATCGCTAAATTCTTTCAAGGTAGAAAATGGTGCTCCACCCAAGGTAATCAAGCGCTCGCTCATCTCATCAAGATAGCTATCCAATTCTTCCATGTACTCATCCATTTTTGGATGCCATACAAGGAAGCCACGTCCACGCATATACCAATGTACTTGGTGCAAGATAGAGTGAGCAACTGACAAATCAGCAACTGCTTGGTTTAACAGTGCCTTTGTTTCTGGTTCTGCTTGAGGTTTTGCAAAGCTCGCAATTTCAGCTGGAGATTGGTAAAATGGATTCATCATAAGGTCATACCTTCTTTCTCTTATTTATAATCATTATAAATAAAGAAAAAGGAAATTGCAAGCTTTTAAGACTTTATGAGAAAAGTTCCACGATTCACAGAAAATAATAGCAGGCAACTTGTGACAAAATAAGATATAATAGAAATCAATAAAACAAAGGAGAAACCTATGAAAACAATCGTCTTCGTCTGTCTTGGCAATATTTGCCGTAGCCCAATGGCTGAATTTGTCATGAAAAATCTCACAGATCAACTGATTATTGAAAGTCGTGCAACTTCTTCATGGGAACATGGCAATCCGATTCACAGAGGAACACAAGCTATCTTTCAGCAGTACCACATTCCCTACAATCCTCAAAAAAAATCCCAGCAAATCACACTAGAAACAGCTGAAAAAGCTGATTATATCATCGGAATGGATAGCCAAAATATCGCCGATTTAAAGAAAATGTTACCAGAGCGATTGCATACGAAAATTCATCCTTTTGCTACAGAAAGTGTGCCTGACCCTTGGTACACAGGAGATTTCGAAGAAACCTATCAGATGGTAACAGAAGGCTGTGCTACTTGGAAGGATCGTCTCTTATAGGCGATTTTTTAATGAACTCTTTTTTGCCAGAAAGTCTAAAAAATGATAGAATGAAAGAACTACAAGAAAGAGGAAATACATGAATCGGTTACTACATTATCTCCAAACAATAGACCTAAAAGATACCAAATCCTATCTCACCAGATCCACAATCGAAAAAGGCGGCGTTCTTTTGATTCTTCTGTGTGCTCTGTCCGTCTTTTTAGGTAGGATTCCCATCAAGCAAGCAATCAGCCTTGACAATGGAAAGATGACCTACCATGGCACCGTAGTCGCAAGTAAAATGTCTGGCAAAGGCACCCTAACCTTCGAAAACGGAGACAAATATGAGGGACAATTCAAAAATGGCATTTTTAACGGCAAGGGGACCTTTACCTCTGCTGCTGGCTGGAGCTACGAAGGGGAGTTCAAAAATGGCATTGCAGAGGGTCAAGGCAAACTAACAACTGAATCAAAGGTTGTCTACGAAGGAACATTCAAGCAAGGAATTTATCAAAATGCGAATTAAATGGTTTTCAACAATCCGAGTGATGGGTATGCTCTTTGTTTTACTCTATCACTTTTATATCTCCTTTTTCCCTGGCGGGTTTGTCGGTGTAGATCTCTTTTTTACCCTATCAGGTTATCTGACAACAGCCCTATTTTTAGATGAATACGCTAAACATCAAACAATCGATTTTAAAGGTTTTTTCCAGCGACGCTTTTACCGGATTTTCCCGCCAGTTGTCTTTACCCTTCTGATCACAACACCGCTTGCTTTACTCGTTCGCAGTGATTTTATTGCTGGAATTGGGCGCCAACTGATGGCAGCCTTAGGTTTCATGACCAATTTCTTTGAAATCTTAGCTGGTGGTTCCTATGAAAATCAATTCACCCCCCACCTCTTTCTCCACACTTGGAGTCTAGCTATCGAGGTACAGTTTTATCTGCTGTGGGCTTTCATTATCTGGGGAATGACACGATTTGCTAAAACCATTGGACATCTAAGAGGGATGGTCTTTCTAGCATCTAGTTTCCTCTTTTTGATTAGCTTTCTTGCCATGTTTGTTTCGAGTTTTTTTGTCACTAGTTTCTCAACTATTTACTTCGCAACATGGACCCATATCTTCCCCTTCTTTCTGGGGAGTATCCTAGCTAGTTTGACAGGACTCAACACACTGACTCGCCCATTTGAAAGAGTGATGGCCAGCTGGGACTTGAAGCGGTCACTGTCTGTCATCGCAGGTGGTTTGGTCGTGGAATTGCTACTCCTTGTCTTTTTAACATTCGACAGTATCTGGACGTATCTAGTTGGATTTCTCCTTTCCAGTCTAGCCACAGCTACCATGATTTATGGCGCTCGAGTCTTGCATGAAAAGACGGAGCAAATCAAGGAGCCGGCTGTCTTGCTCTTCCTCTCCAATATTTCCTATGGAGTCTACCTCTTTCACTGGCCATTCTACATTATTTTTTCACAGCTGCTTCCTCATGTGTTAGCAGTCGTATTGACCCTCTTGTTTTCAATTATTTTCGCAACCTTGTCCTTCTATCTTCTTGAACCCTATCTAGCTGGAAGGAAAGGAAAATTGCTGGGGCTCGAAATCGATCTCAATCCGTACACAAAATGGATCTGGGCAACTGGCGGTATCTTGACACTCACTGCTCTTGGCATCAGCCTTTTTGCGCCACGATTAGGAAATTTTGAACGCGAATCTCTCGTAAATAATCTCTATCAAGCTGAACGCCAACTGATTTCTACTCGTTCTGCAGCTGAAAATGCACAAGCAACTGACTATAATGTGGAAAAAGGAATCACCATCATCGGCGACTCTGTCAGCGTTCGAGCTAGCGAAGGCATCCAATCTCTGTTGCCAAATGCTCAACTAGACGGGGCCGTTAGTCGAAACCTATCTGAAGCAGACAAGTTAGTTCAGCTCTATCAAAACAGCCATTCCTTAAAAGAAAATGTCGTTATTGCTTTAGGAACGAATACAAGTGAAAACTATCAGGAGCTGCTTGATGAACTCGTGGAGCGTTTTCCAAAAGGGCACAGGCTGATCTTTGTCACACCGTATGATGGGAATAATGCTTCTGGCCAAGCTCTTGCCTATCAAATCGGACAGTACGAACGCCAACTAGCAGAGAAATATGACTACATCGGTATTGCAGACTGGTACAAGGTTGCTAAAGAAAATCCGCATATTTGGACAAATACCGACCTTGTCCACTTTAATCTAGCAACAGATGGCGCAACACTTTTTGCCCAAACTATCCAATCGGCGGTAGAAAAGGCCGAGCAACAGCCTGTAAGAACAAAATAACACTACTATCTACAATATAGGAAGGCTTGGAATTTTTCCTTGCCTTCTTTTTCTGAATAATAATAGCTATTTACTTTAAAAAATAGCTATTTATTTTTTGATATAAAATGGAGTAGGCGAAGTGAATCATTTGAGACGCTTTTTCAGTAAATAAGATGAACAATAATAAAAACTAGATAGTTTCCGAAGCATCTAATAAAGTCGCAAAAAAGGAGGAGCTAGGGGTTTATTTACCATGGGCTGAACAAACTCAGAACAACTGCAAATAGAAAAAGTTCCAGAGTCAATCAAGACTTTGGAACTTTTTCTATACACCTTGTTATTGTATGCTGACTTTAAAATATATAAAGAGCAATGAGGAAAGTACCGACCTCCCTATCGTTAGATTTTGGTCTAACTTTTTGGGTCGGTACAAAACCACATCGCTCTTTTACTGACTTCTACATCATAGATTGTTATTAATCTTCTACAATCTCATCTTCTTTTTTCTTACGTTTGAATGCCACTAAAGCTGCTAGAGCACTTAGTCCTCCAAGAAGACCAACTTTATCTGCTTCCGTACCTGTCTGAGGTAGTTTAGCAGCCAATGATTCAATCGACTCAGATTTAGTCGCAGAAGCAGAGGTCGTTGTCGACACTGATTCTGATTGACTTTCTGACGGCTGTTCACTCATGGATTCTAGGTGATTGAATGACATACTTGCACTTGTTGACGCGGATGCACTTGCACTCATTGACGCCGAAGTACTTGCTGAAACGCTCTCGCTCGTACTCAACGATTGACTTGCTGAAACGCTCTCACTTGTGCTCAACGATTGACTTGCTGACACACTTTCGCTCGTGCTCAACGATTGACTCGCTGAGACACTCTCGCTCGTACTTAGTGATTGACTCGCTGACACACTTTCACTTGTGCTCAATGATTGACTTGCTGAGACACTCTCGCTCGTGCTCAACGATTGACTTGCAGATACACTCTCGCTCGTACTCAACGATTGACTTGCTGAGACACTTTCGCTCGTACTTAGTGATTGGCTTGCTGAGACGCTTGCGCTCGTACTTAGTGACTGGCTTGCTGAAACGCTCTCACTTGTACTCAACGATTGACTTGCTGAGACGCTTTCACTTGTGCTGAGGGATTGACTCGCTGACACACTTTCACTTGTGCTCAATGATTGACTTGCTGAGACACTCTCGCTCGTGCTCAACGATTGACTTGCAGATACACTCTCGCTCGTACTCAACGACTGACTTGCAGATACACTTTCGCTCGTACTTAGTGATTGACTTGCTGAAACGCTCTCACTTGTACTCAACGATTGACTTGCTGAGACGCTTGCGCTCGTGCTCAACGATTGACTTGCAGATACACTTTCGCTCGTACTTAGTGATTGACTTGCTGAGACACTTTCGCTCGTACTCAACGACTGACTCGCAGATACACTTTCACTTGTGCTCAACGACTGACTCGCAGATACACTTTCACTCGTGCTCAACGATTGACTTGCAGATACACTCTCGCTCGTACTTAGTGATTGACTTGCTGAGACGCTTTCACTTGTGCTGAGGGATTGACTCGCTGACACACTTTCACTTGTGCTCAATGATTGACTTGCTGAGACGCTCTCACTTGTACTCAACGACTGACTTGCAGAATACACTCTCGCTCGTACTTAGTGATTGACTTGCTGAAACGCTCTCACTTGTACTCAACGATTGACTTGCTGAGACGCTTTCACTTGTGCTGAGGGATTGACTCGCTGACACACTTTCACTTGTGCTCAATGATTGACTTGCTGAGACACTCTCGCTCGTGCTCAACGATTGACTTGCAGATACACTCTCGCTCGTACTCAACGATTGACTTGCTGAGACACTTTCGCTCGTACTTAGTGATTGGCTTGCTGAGACGCTTGCGCTCGTACTTAGTGACTGGCTTGCTGAAACGCTCTCACTTGTACTCAACGATTGACTTGCTGAGACGCTTTCACTTGTGCTGAGGGATTGACTCGCTGACACACTTTCACTTGTGCTCAATGATTGACTTGCTGAGACACTCTCGCTCGTGCTCAACGATTGACTTGCAGATACACTCTCGCTCGTACTCAACGATTGACTTGCTGAGACACTTTCGCTCGTACTTAGTGATTGGCTTGCTGAGACGCTTGCGCTCGTACTTAGTGACTGGCTTGCTGAGACACTTTCGCTTGTGCTGAGGGATTGACTCGCTGACACGCTTTCACTTGTGCTCAACGACTGACTTGCTGAGACACTTTCGCTCGTACTTAGTGATTGGCTTGCTGAGACGCTCTCACTTGTGCTCAACGACTGACTAGCAGACACGCTTGCGCTCGTGCTCAACGATTGACTTGCTGAAACGCTCTCGCTCGTACTCAACGACTGACTTGCTGAGACACTCTCGCTCGTACTTAGTGATTGGCTAGCTGAGACGCTCTCACTTGTGCTCAACGACTGACTAGCAGACACGCTTGCGCTCGTACTTAGTGATTGGCTTGCAGATACACTCTCGCTTGTACTGAGGGATTGACTTGCTGACACACTCGCGCTCGTACTTAGTGATTGGCTAGCTGAGACGCTTGCACTTGTGCTCAACGATTGACTTGCAGAGACGCTTGCGCTCGTGCTCAATGATTGACTTACAGATACACTCTCGCTCGTACTTAGTGATTGACTTGCTGAGACGCTCTCACTTGTGCTCAACGATTGACTTGCTGACACACTCGCGCTCGTACTTAGTGATTGGCTTGCTGAGACACTTTCACTCGTACTTAGTGATTGACTTGCTGAGACGCTCTCACTTGTGCTGAGGGATTGACTTGCTGACACACTCGCGCTCGTACTTAGTGATTGGCTTGCTGAGACACTTTCACTCGTACTTAGTGATTGACTTGCTGAGACGCTCTCACTTGTGCTCAACGACTGACTAACTGAGACGCTCTCACTTGTGCTCAACGATTGACTAGCAGACACGCTTGCGCTCGTGCTCAACGATTGACTTGCTGAGACACTTTCGCTCGTACTTAGTGATTGACTAGCAGAGACACTCTCGCTCGTACTTAGTGATTGGCTTGCTGACACACTCGCTCGTACTTAGTGATTGGCTTGCAGATACACTCTCGCTTGTGCTGAGGGATTGACTTGCTGAGACGCTCTCACTTGTGCTCAACGACTGACTAGCAGAGACGCTCTCACTTGTGCTCAACGATTGACTTGCTGAGACACTCTCGCTCGTACTTAGTGATTGGCTTGCTGACACACTTTCACTCGTACTTAGTGATTGGCTTGCTGAGACGCTCTCACTTGTGCTCAACGATTGACTCGCTGAGACGCTCTCACTTGTGCTCAACGACTGACTAGCAGAGACGCTCTCACTTGTGCTCAACGATTGACTTGCTGAGACACTCTCGCTCGTACTTAGTGATTGGCTTGCTGACACACTTTCACTCGTACTTAGTGATTGGCTTGCTGAGACGCTCTCACTTGTACTCAACGACTGACTCGCAGATACACTCTCGCTCGTACTTAGTGATTGGCTAGCTGACACACTCGCGCTCGTACTCAACGATTGACTTGCTGACACACTCGCGCTCGTACTTAGTGATTGGCTAGCTGAGACGCTTTCACTCGTACTTAGTGATTGACTTGCTGAGACGCTTGCGCTCGTACTTAGTGACTGACTTGCTGAGACGCTCTCACTTGTGCTGAGGGATTGACTTGCAGACACACTTTCACTCGTGCTCAACGATTGGCTGGCTGAGACACTCTCGCTCGTGCTCAACGATTGACTTGCTGACACACTCGCGCTCGTACTTAGTGATTGACTTGCTGAGACGCTCTCACTTGTACTCAACGACTGACTTGCTGAAACGCTCTCACTTGTGCTCAACGACTGACTCGCAGATACACTTTCACTCGTGCTCAACGATTGACTTGCTGACACGCTTGCACTTGTGCTCAACGACTGACTTGCTGACACACTCGCGCTCGTACTCAACGATTGACTTGCTGACACACTCGCGCTCGTACTTAGTGATTGGCTAGCTGAGACGCTTGCACTTGTGCTCAACGACTGACTAGCAGATACACTTTCGCTCGTACTTAGTGACTGACTTGCTGATACACTCGCGCTCGTACTCAACGATTGACTTGCTGAAACACTCGCGCTCGTACTTAGTGATTGGCTAGCTGAGACGCTTGCACTTGTGCTCAACGACTGACTAGCTGAGACGCTTGCACTCGTGCTCAACGATTGGCTGGCTGAAACGCTCTCACTTGTGCTCAACGATTGACTCGCTGACACACTCTCGCTCGTACTTAGTGACTGGCTTGCTGACACGCTCTCGCTCGTACTCAACGACTGACTAGCTGAGACGCTCTCGCTTGTGCTGAGGGATTGACTTGCTGATACACTCTCGCTCGTACTTAGTGACTGGCTTGCTGAGACACTTTCACTCGTACTTAGTGACTGACTTGCTGACACGCTCTCACTTGTGCTGAGGGATTGACTTGCTGATACACTTTCGCTCGTACTCAACGACTGACTCGCAGATACACTTTCACTCGTGCTCAACGATTGGCTAGCTGACACGCTCTCACTTGTGCTCAACGACTGACTTGCTGACACGCTTGCACTTGTGCTCAACGATTGACTAGCTGACACGCTTGCACTTGTGCTCAACGACTGACTAGCTGACACGCTCTCACTTGTGCTCAACGACTGACTAGCAGATACACTTTCGCTCGTACTTAGTGACTGGCTTGCTGAGACACTTTCACTCGTGCTCAACGATTGGCTTGCTGAGACACTTTCGCTTGTGCTCAACGATTGACTCGCAGATACACTTTCACTCGTACTTAGTGACTGACTTGCTGAGACGCTCTCACTTGTGCTGAGGGATTGACTTGCAGATACACTTTCGCTCGTACTCAACGATTGACTTGCTGACACACTCGCGCTCGTACTTAGTGATTGGCTAGCTGAGACGCTTGCACTTGTGCTCAACGACTGACTAGCAGATACACTTTCGCTCGTACTTAGTGACTGGCTTGCTGAGACACTTTCACTCGTGCTCAACGATTGGCTTGCTGAGACACTTTCGCTTGTGCTCAACGATTGACTCGCAGATACACTTTCACTCGTACTTAGTGACTGACTTGCTGAGACGCTCTCACTTGTGCTGAGGGATTGACTTGCAGATACACTTTCGCTCGTACTCAACGATTGACTTGCTGACACACTCGCGCTCGTACTTAGTGATTGGCTAGCTGAGACGCTTGCACTTGTGCTCAACGACTGACTAGCAGATACACTTTCGCTCGTACTTAGTGACTGGCTTGCTGAGACACTTTCACTCGTGCTCAACGATTGGCTTGCTGAGACGCTTGCACTTGTGCTCAACGACTGACTCGCAGATACACTCTCGCTCGTACTTAGTGATTGGCTAGCTGACACACTCGCGCTCGTACTCAACGACTGACTTGCAGATACACTCGCGCTCGTACTTAGTGATTGGCTAGCTGAGACGCTTGCACTTGTGCTCAACGACTGACTTGCAGATACACTTTCGCTAGTACTTAGTGATTGACTAGCTGACACACTCGCGCTCGTACTTAGTGATTGGCTAGCTGAAACACTTTCGCTCGTGCTCAACGATTGACTTGCTGAAACACTCTCGCTCGTACTCAACGATTGACTTGCTGACACACTCGCGCTCGTACTTAGTGATTGGCTAGCTGAGACGCTTGCACTTGTGCTCAACGACTGACTAGCAGATACACTTTCGCTCGTACTTAGTGATTGACTAGCTGACACACTCGCGCTCGTACTTAGTGATTGGCTAGCTGAAACACTTTCGCTCGTGCTCAACGATTGACTGGCTGAAACACTCTCGCTCGTACTCAACGATTGACTGGCTGACACACTCGCGCTCGTACTTAGTGATTGGCTTGCTGAGACGCTTGCACTTGTGCTCAACGACTGACTAGCAGATACACTTTCGCTCGTACTCAACGATTGACTTGCTGACACACTCGCGCTCGTACTTAGTGATTGGCTAGCTGAGACGCTCTCGCTCGTACTCAACGATTGACTTGCTGAGACACTTTCGCTCGTACTCAACGATTGACTGGCTGACACGCTTGCACTTGTGCTCAACGACTGACTTGCTGAGACACTTTCGCTCGTACTCAACGATTGACTAGCTGACACGCTTTCACTTGTGCTCAACGACTGACTTGCTGAAACACTCTCGCTCGTACTCAACGATTGACTGGCTGACACACTCGCGCTCGTACTTAGTGATTGGCTTGCTGAGACGCTTGCACTTGTGCTCAACGACTGACTAGCAGATACACTTTCGCTCGTACTCAACGATTGACTTGCTGACACACTCGCGCTCGTACTTAGTGATTGGCTTGCTGAGACGCTTGCACTTGTGCTCAACGACTGACTAGCAGATACACTTTCGCTAGTACTTAGTGATTGACTTGCTGAAACGCTCTCGCTCGTGCTCAACGACTGACTCGCAGACACGCTCTCACTTGTACTCAACGATTGACTTGCTGAAACGCTCTCACTTGTGCTGAGAGATTGACTAGCAGAGACGCTCTCACTTGTGCTCAACGACTGACTAGCAGACACGCTTGCGCTCGTGCTCAACGATTGACTTGCTGAGACACTTTCGCTCGTACTTAGTGATTGGCTTGCTGAGACGCTTTCACTTGTGCTCAACGATTGACTAGTAGAGACGCTCTCGCTCGTGCTCAACAATTGGCTAGCTGACACGCTTGCGCTCGTACTGATGGACTGACTCGTAGCAACACTCTCACTGAGCTTAGCGCTTGTACTCAAGGATTCACTCGTGGCAAGTGATTCACTCACACTATTATAACGGTCATAGTAAGAATACGTTACAGTGGTAATCCCTTCTCTATACGTTAACGTATTTCCAGCAGTATGGCCAGTAGCTGTTGCAATATTTGACCGTTTCAGCTCATAGCGTGGACCATAATCAACACCTTTGATAACAATCCTATCTGTCAACTCTACATCATTAGTTAAATCACGAGTCTCACCAGCAGGACCAGAGAAGTATTTATCAGCGCGGATTTCAGCTCCCGTCGCATCATTGACAAACTTCACTTGGATTAAGGCTCCACCAGCCGTATAATTAAAGGATTCTAATTTAAATTGTTGTAAATTATAAGCACTACCTGTAGAGGCAAACAAGTTCAAGGCAAGCTGCTCTTCACCAGCCCTGTCGCCTGTCGTTCTACGACTTAAATTTAACCAATCTTGGATGTTTTTTACAAATGTTTGGCCATCATAGGTCACTGTCAATTGCTTGGTTTGACCGTTGTAAGAAACTCTATAATCTTTAAACGTTCCATCCAATCGATTATTTAAAACTTCTGTATCTCGTTGCAGGGTAATAACCTTACCATTTGCATCTGACTGGGTAAAGGCACCAAAAGCATTTTGAGTAGCATTTTTGCGGGTTGCGCTAAATCTTGGATCTGCACTTGCATAGTTCGTTGAGTTTGGGGTACTTGTATTATGGTAGGTATCTAGCTTAAAACCAAATGAATATTTTAAGTTTGTTCCACCCATACCAAGGCTCGCTCCAGCACCATTTCGAGTGGCTGTACCATTTCCAAGTTCCCCAACTCGTCCAGTTGAGAATACGGCAGCAATCCCGTCTCCCCCTGTATGAGTCCCATAGACTCCATCATAGCTATCCCCTAGGTTGATTTTCCCAACAAGGCTGAAACTCTCATCCATGGAAATCTTGGTATTCAAGGTATAGGCACCTGCCTGACTTCCGGCAGCATCTGTCAATGTTACTGTCCCATCTGGCATGAGGCGAGCATTCCCATACGTTGAGAAATAACCATCTTGGTTACTCTGATCAACACGGAGCATTACTTTCCTATTTTCGTAAGTCGCATTTGCTAGGTTAACCGGCGTATAATCGGCGCTTGAAGTAGCACGATCTGTACCTGCATCCACTGAACGGAAGGTTCCTAGTGAGCGACGACTTCTAGTCCGCGGTGTATCTGCTGTTGCGGTAGCTGTAGTTGTCTCTGTGACTGCTGCATTTGTCGCATTTACAGCCGCTATAGAAGTTGTAGCTGCAATCGCCTCCGATACAGTCTTCGGTGCTTCTACTGCTGCAACTGAAAAATGAGACTTTGGAGCAAGGGTAGTTTCTGAAACCTCTGACATTGAAGAGGCAGTTGAATTTGCTGCTTCATCCGTTGCAACTGATTCGCTTGTCGGACTGATTGATTCCGATTGTGCTACTGGTTCTGAAGTACTGGTTGATGTTGAAGCACTGGTTGTCGTCGAAACGCTCTCACTGGTCGAAACTGACTCACTAGCTGAAAGCGAAGTAGAGGTCGATGTCGAAACAGAGGTACTTTCAGATACCGATCCGCTTGTCGATGCAGAGATACTCACTGATTCGCTTGTGGAAAGAGAGGCTGTATCACTTGTTACAAGGGACTCTGTATCTGAGCTAGGAACAGGCTCCAACTCAGAAGTGGAAGTTGCCTCCTCTTCTCTAGATAGGACAACTGTATCCTTGCCTGCAACGATACCTTCTGTTTGTTCTGGTAATTCTTTCTCTACTTGAGGTGTTTCTTCAGCATAGGCATGCGTTTGTGTTAATAACGCCCCTCCCCCGACGGCTCCAAGAGTAACCAGCGCCTTCAAATAAGCTGAAGCATTTGACTCAATACTATCTGTACTATCAATGTCTGCAACGACTTGTTCTGCAGCATTCTTGCTCCCCAAGACACGTAGCAAACCTAGTTGCGACATAACCGTTCGCACCCAGTTTTTACCGGATTTGTGTAATTTGACACGACTCTTACGGTCAATCTCATCAAATTCACGATTGAACTTTTTGCGGTTCATAAATTCCATCCTTTTAGATTAATTAATTTTTTTCAAAATTATTTCTATCATTATAGCAGATTCTATTTAAAATTCAAAAGGATTTATTGCTGAAAATGTTTTCAAATCAACGTTTTCAGCACCCCTGGGGGTGTTTTCTAAAAAATAATGACAAACACAGCGGCCTACTAACTCTAAAAAGATCATTTATTACAAAAAAGAGGGGAAATACCTGATTTCGCAGAAATCACCTTCCTCTCTTTTTCTAGTTTTATCTACTGGATGATCCCTTGTCGTACTTAATGTTCCAGATAGTATACTCAATGGAAAAGCAGTCCATCGAACTTCCTCAAGACCTTATATTTTATAACAATAAATAGCTCTAGACAAAATAGCTACTTTTGAAATTAAATGAGGCTGGACATATCGCCAGCCTTTTGTCATTTATTTCTGTCTTCCTTGAAATCTCCATATAAACCGTAATTGGTCATAAAATGGAAATAAGATTTGTAAGAGGGTGACGGCTACTAACCAGCCACCAATAATATCCGTTGGATAATGAACACCGACATAAATTCGTGATATTCCAACCAAACTAGCAAGGAGAATCAAGCCTCCCTGCGCTAGTCGCTTCAAGATTGGCTGCTTGAGACGTTGCTGAATGAGAATCACCAAGACACCAGCTATCATCAAGGTCGATGCTGCATGCCAACTTGGAAAGGAATACCCAATTGTATCAATCAGCCATTCAATGCTCGGTCTTGGGCGTTGGTAGACATATTTCAGGGCTGTCGATAGGACTCCCATCACCGCAAAACTAGCAAGAACAAAATAGCTTTCCACTTTCCATTTCTTCTTATAACAAAAGAAGGCAAGGAGCAAACTAATTGGTAGCAAGACCGTTACATTACCTAGCAAGGTAACCGTGGTCCAAAACCGAGTAGCAAGCGCTGGGAAATCCCCACGCAGAGCTGTTTGAATGCTCCTATCAAAGCCCACCAATTGTTGAGGATAAAATTTCACACCATATCCTAGAATAACAAATAAAAGAGCCGTAAAAGAAGCATTTCGAAAGTATAATGATTTATTTTTCATACAAGAATGAGGTTCTTATTTCTATCCTTTTCTTAAAATCGGTTGGCTAGCACGATGCACCAGATAAAACAGCACCGAAAAGAGCAGGCCTTGCAAAAGATTAAACGGCAACACCATTCCAACTAGGTAATTGCGGACACCGATTATCTCACGAATATCAAAATTTGCAAATGCAGCATAGGCCGGAATGGCGTAGATATAATTCAAAACGAGCATGGCAAGTGTCAAGCCGACACTGCCAACAATCGTTGCGAGTACATACTGCTGAATCGTTTGTTTTTTGCTCCAAATCGCATAGAAAGCAAGCAGAAATACAGCAAGAGCAACAATATTCATCGGCAAACCAATTATTGTTGACGGACCGCTATTATTGAACAAGAACTTAAGAACTGTCCGTATCAACAAAATGGTAAAAGCAGACCCTAAATCTAAGGCCAACATTCCAATCAAAATCGGAATAATGGAAAAGTCAATTTCCAAGAAACTCGCGGACGGAATCAAGGGAAATTTTAGGTACATAAGCAGAAAAGAAACTGCTGAGAGAATGGCAATCAAAGCCATTTTACGTGTATGTGTCATCTTCTTCCTCCAATTTTTAACAAATTAGAGAAGTGGGAAAGCAATCCTTTGCACCTATCAAAAGCAGCAGAAAGCATATATTAGCCTTCCTCGCCTTGTCAGCTACAAATCAATTGTTCTCCGTCTTCTCCCATCCAGACTATACTGTCGGTTGTGGAATTTCACCACATCGGCTTTCGCTCGCGGACTATCACCGCCGGTAGGGAATTGCACCCTGCCCCGAAGACTGTTCCTCACCAACTATCAACAGGTAGACTTCTCACTCCACTTGGCGTATCCCCCACTCCAAACCTAGAAAAGAGGAAACTAAAGGCCATGCTGATTAATAGCTGACGAGTACTAGCTAGTGAATACCTCCACTAGCTACCTTCCATGATACCAAAAAAGACTTGCCAAGGCAAGTCTCTGCTCTACACAGCTCCTGATTCTATCATCCTATTTCAGCTTGTCTACCTCATATTGGTGGACCAAGTCCAAGCCTGCAAATGCCTGTTGGCGCAAGGCCTCGTAGATAATCATACAGACGGTATTCGACACGTTCAGACTACGGACGTGCTCATCGTTCATGGGAATCCGAAGTGCTTTTTCAGGGTGCTTTCTCATAAAGTCCTCTGGCAATCCCTTGTCCTCACGACCAAAGATAAAATAATGGTCAGCATGATCATTATAGATCTCATCGGAATAGGTCTTTTCAGCAAACTTAGAAATCAAATGCACCTTGCCATTTCCTAGCTGAGCCATAAACTCTTCCAAACTATCATAAAATCGGACATCTAGTTTATCCCAGTAGTCCAAACCAGCTCGCTTCATTTTCCGGTCATCAATCGGAAAGCCCATTGGCTTGATAATGTGTAAGGGGCTGTTTGTCGCTGCACAGGTTCTGGCAATATTACCTGTATTTTGCGGAATTTGTGGTTCAAACAGGACCACATGATTGCGTGGGTGCACTTCTTGATAAGATAATTCTTCAATATTCATCGATTTTCCTCGTACTCTTTTAGGTCCTTATCAGCATCTCATTGCAAAAAAATAGCCACACTGCTCGGAGTCAGGCTCAGCAAACAGCATGGTGAATGATGATTTCATTCACTTAAATCACAACAGGTTTGATTTAAATCAATGAAAATCTTGTTCTTATTATAACGCAAGCAAGGTAAGTCGTCAAGCGATATGATTGAAAATCCTTGATTTTTTCACTTGTTTCTCATTACTTTCATGATACAGCTTATTCATCGGTCTGCTGACGCTTTAAGCTAAAGGTATCTGGTACAGGATCCTTGCCTCCTTCGACAAAAGGATGACACCGCAAAATACGTGCCATTCCCATTATCAACCCTTTAATTCCATGCTTTTGGAGTGCCTCTATCATATAGCTAGAGCAGGTTGGTTGATAGCGACAACTAGGCGGAAACAAGGGCGAGATAAATCGTTGATAGACGCGTACCAAACCAATCAAGATACGAATCATGACTTCTGCTTCTTCGTCACAGCAAGGGTATGGAGTTTGCTGATATCTTTCTTATTCAATTTACGAGATTCTCCTGGACGAAGACCAGTCAAATCAAGATTTCCAAAGCGAGTCCGAGAAAGTTTATCTACCTGCAAACCAACTGCCTCAAACATTTTCTTAACTTGGTGATTGCGCCCTTCATGAATGGTCAATTCAACGACTGATCGATTTTTAACCGGATCTACTTTCAAAATCGTGTAAACAGCCGGTTTGGTTTTCTTGCCATCAATCACCACTCCACGAGTCAAGGGACGTAGGACTTCTTTATTGGCAATTCCTTTGACACGCGCCACATAGACCTTGTCAATCTCATTCCGAGGGTGAATCATTTCGTCTGTGAAATCACCATCATTGGTCAAAATCAACACGCCAGATGTATCCCAATCTAAGCGACCAACAGGGTAAATCCGCTCTGATACATGTGGCAACAAATCAATAACCGTCTTTCTCCCCTTGTCATCTGACACGCTGGAAATCACACCACGCGGTTTATTAAGGAGATAATAAACTTTTTCTTCATTATAAATCGGTTGTCCTTCTACTTCGACCTTATCGCCAGATTTAATCGTGGTTCCAAGCTCACGCACTACTTGACCGTTGACCGTCACCAAGCCTTGCTTGATCAACTCTTCTGCCTTTCTACGACTAGCTACACCAGCGTGTGCAATGTATTTATTGATTCTCATCTTCTTTTATCTCTTTTCTTTCTACGAACAATTCGCTTTCTTCATCGACCAAAACAAGCTCTGACACATCAGGCAATTCATCCAAATGGTTAATCCCCATGTAATCAAGGAAATAATCGGTTGTAATGTATAAGTTCGGACGACCCAGCACTTCCTTTTTCCCATTCTCCCGAATCAAGTCAAAGGCCTGCAACTTACTAATAGCTCCGCTCGAATTGACACCACGAATATCATCGACTTCAATCCTCGTAATTGGCTGTTTATAGGCAATAATCGATAGGGTTTCAAGTAAGGCTCGTGACATGGACTGATTGATTGGCGTTTTAGCATAAATCCGCAACAGCTCTGCATAATTTTTTTTGGTCACTAATTTATAGCGATTGGAAGATTCTAATATTGCCAATCCTGACTGAGTATCGTTTTGGTATTTCTCCCTTAATTTTTCAATTTGCTGTATCACAGCAGACGGCTGCAAATCAAGCATTTCTGCTATATTGCGTACCGTTAAGCCTTCTTCTCCTGCTACAAATAAAAGGACTTCAATCTCGGCTAATCGACTCATCTTCACTCCTTATCACGTAAATCTCTCCAAAATTTTCGGTTTGCTCCATGGTAATTTCCTTACTTTTCACCATTTCTAGCGTGGCCAAAAAGAGCGTAATGACTTGATTCATGTCACGACTCTCAACAAATAATTGTCGCAGTGCCACACGCTTTTCCCTTTGAAGATAGCTCCGAACCTGCTCCATCATGTCTTCGATTTTATATTCATCACGAGCAATGGTTGTGTGACTTGTCCGCAGTTCTTCCTGCTTTTCTGCCATCACCTTAGAAAAAGCGAGAAAAATATCAATCACCGACTTATCCTGGGCCAATGTAACATCATCATAGACCAATTCCAATTTTGGTTTGGAGAAATAATGGGCACGTTCCTCATGTTGTTCCTTTAATTTCTCACTGAGTGCCTTAAAGGTCCGATATTCTTCCAATTGCGAGAGCAATTCTTGCTCAGGATCTTCGATAACTTCTTCTTGATCGACCATTTTTGGCAAGAGTCTACGACTCTTTATGAGCATGAGTTGACTAGCCATCACCATATATTCCCCAGCAATTTCCAGGCGCATAGCCTGCAAGGTTGCAATATAGGCAAGATATTGCTCAATAACTTCGGTAATGGGAACCTCATAAATATCCATCTGGTACTTGGACACCAAATGAAGGAGCAAATCGAGGGGACCTTCAAAATCTTTTAGTTTAATATCCATGTTTGTATTTTTCCAGACTGACTGTTGTTTTCAAGCCCAAGTGTTTGGCAACAGCAGCCACATCCTTTCCAGCCTCCAACTGACTAAGAATAAACTGTTCCCGCAGTTTCTGAGCCGTCCATTCTGACTTCCCTTGTTCTTCTAAGAATTCTGATAAGCGGTTAAAAAACCATTGACGAGAATAACTGGCACCTTTTTTATCAAACAAGTAGGCTCCTTCTCCCTCCTCCACATACGGAAGTAGTGCATTAGGTAGGGGCAGAATCCGCTTTTGACCAGCCTTCACAATCGTCAACACCTGAAAGGAAACATCTATATCTGCTCGTTTAATGGTTGCTAACTCACTGGGAAGCAAGCCTAAACAGGCAATCAAGAGGGCAATCCGCTGACCTTCTTTATACTGACTATCTCCCCATAAAAAAGACAAGTCTTCTAAGCTAGCAGTTGATGAACGTTGTTGCAGTTGCTGAGTTGTTTTCACCTTATAAAAGCGATCAACATGCCCATTTTCATATAAATAATATAAAAATTGATTCACCGCTGACAGTTTGCGTTTTTGTGCCGTTGGCTTTAGACTCTGTAAAAAGCCTTGATAGAAAGCTAGGGTCGTCGGACTAATGCCTCCTTGACAATAGGTATGAAATTGCTGCAAATCATAGAGATAGGCGGTTTTTGAGTTGTCCGATAGCTGTTTCGTCGCTAAAAAGGACTGAATATAGTCTGTCATCTCCCTCATCCTTTTGACTGAAATGTAAAGTTATGCAAGAGGGCATTTACTGCCTTTAAAATCGACTTGCGGGTGATAATTCCCAAGAATTTCTGATCTTCTCCCACAACTGGTAAAAAGGCTTGATCAATCAATTTTCGCATGACTTCTTCCAAGTGATAATGGGCACCAACCGTTGCAACATCCCGTTTCACAATTAGAGCAATATCCATCTCCAACTCTTCATCCGTCAATTCATTTTCCGTCTGGTATGTGACAATTTCGCGCAAGCCAATCGTCCCAACAAAGCGATTTTCCTCTGTCACAACTGGCACACGAGAATAGGTCATATGGCTGAGCAAGAGCTTTGCATGGTTCACATTGTGCGTATCAATAATCACAGCTAGTTTATTAGCCGGCGTCAAAAACGTTTCTTCCTGTGCAAGGAGAAAGGTTTCAAATTCACGTGTAATCATCTTGGAATATCCTTTGTTAATGGCGCATAGACTTGGTGGTCGCGATTGTAATACTCAATATGAATATGATCCTCAAAAATCGTTAAAATCGCATAAAGACATTCGCTAATCATACCACGAGGTTGACGAATGGAGCCTGGATTGACAAAGAGGGTCTTGCCACGAACGGTCGCATCTGGAACATGCAAATGGCCATACAAACAAATATCCGCACCTACTTCTTCTGCCCAATAATCCAGGCGCATCCAAGTAAAGTTAATCCCATACAAATGACCATGGGTTTGGGCAATCGTCACATCGCCTAATGTGGTCACCAACCGATCTGGATAGGCCCTATCATAGTCACAATTGCCACCCACAACCTGAATCCCGTCCCACAGAGGATCCTTCGCCTCTAGTTCAGAATCCCCATTATGAAAGAGGGCATCCACCTGACCCATGTAGCGTTTTTTTACTTCTTCCACAATCGCACGATCGCCATGCGAATCACTCATCACTACGCATGTATAGTATTTTTCTCTTGCCATACTGGAAATACCTCCAATAACTTTTCTAATGCCTGTGCACGGTGAGACTGCGCATTTTTTTCTTCAATAGTCATCTGGGCTGCTGTACGCCCTGTTTCACCTACAAGAAAGAGGGGATCGTAGCCAAAACCATTTTCTCCTTGTGGAACCGTGGCAATATAGCCGTCCCAATCTGCTTCAACAACTAGACTATCTACATCTGGTGCCGCAACAACCAAAGTACAATGGAATTGGGCTGACCGATCTTTGACGTCAAAGACCATAGCTAGCTCATGGAGCAGTTTGGCATTATTTCGTGCATCCGTCGCATCCTGACCTGAAAAACGTGCTGACCAGACCCCCGGTAAACCACCTAGCTTATCAACTTTGAGTCCTGAATCATCAGCCAATACCATTTTCCCTGTCAAATTGGCAATTGTTTCTGCTTTTAAGCGTGCATTTTCTTCAAACGTCATCCCTGTTTCTGCTACATCTGGAAGGTCTGGATAGGCATTTAGATTTTCCACCTTATAGCCCAATTTTTCAAAGAACTGACGAAATTCAGCCGTCTTCCCCTCATTTTTGGTCGCAATTAAAATCGTATCACCAAAAGCCGTTGGCACATCTGCCTGACCGAAAAAGCTATCTGAAGAAATGCCTTCTTGTGGTAGATGAATATCTATAATCTGCTGGCCTTCCATAACAAGAATAGCTCCCTTGTGTTGCACAACAGACAAGTCCCGCCCATATTTTTCCTGAATCATCTGAATAAGGAATTTTAAAAAAGAAAAGCTAGATGTCATCTTCACTACATGAACCTGTAAGCCTTCTACAGACAATTGCTCCATGAGCTGATAAAACCGCATCCGCACAGTATCAAACTTCTCATCGTCACCAAAAACAGTTAGGTAGGTAAAGTCATCCCATGTGCCAATATACCAATCATTGGCATCCTTGTATTCGTATATTTTTTCTGTCATCGTTTCTAAACTCCACTTCTTTCCAGTCGAAAGCACTATCTGTTACGATTTACGCCAAAACTCTTCTAACTCTATTCCTCCCTTAGGCAGATGAATATAGAGCAAACGGCCTTCTTCTATTACCAAAACTGCACCTTGGTGTTCGACTACTTCAAGATGACGCTCGGTATTGTCGTTGATGATGTCGATGATGAAGGAAAAAATGCGAAAATCGGAACTTTTTTTCACAATCGTCACCGCAAAACCGCTCGGCCCATTTTCAAATTCCCAATGCGCAGAATAATCTGCATTGAGCTGTTCAAACAAGCGACTGAGAAAAAAGTATTCATCATTGCTCTCATTACCCAAGCCTGAGATAGTATTCAACCCTTTCCAACTTCCAACATACCAATCGTGGTCGTCCTTGTATTCGTAAATCTTTTCTGTCATAGGCTCACATGCTCCACCTGTATATCTTTTCCGAGCCAGTTCTCTGCTATTTCCCGAAAGGCAGCTGGACTAGCTGTTGTATAAAAGAAATGCTGCGGTTGCTCTGCAGTTCTGCTGTGGTTGATTTCAAAATAATTGAGTAAGACAGAAATATCCCGCGCACATTCCGCACCGCTATCAATCAGGGTCACATCCTGCCCCAAGACATTTTGGATAATCGGACGAAGCAAGGGATAGTGGGTACAGCCTAAGACAACTGTATCCACGCTTCCCTTGAGGGAACGCAGGGTTTCATACACCACTTTCTTTGCTAAACTTGACTGATAATTATTTGATTCTACCAAGGGAACAAATTTTGGACAAGCCAGACTCGTAACTTCCGTATCAGGTGATAAAGCCTGAATTTTTTCCCGATAGATATCCGATTGAATCGTCATAGCCGTGCCTAAGACACCAATCTTTCCTGACTTTGAAGCCTTGATAGCTGATGACGCCCCAGGCAAAATCACACCGAGAACAGGAATGTCTAACTTGGCCTTGACTTCTTCCCAAGCAACTGCCGTTGCTGTATTACAGGCAAAGACAATCATCTTGACATTTTTCGTTAATAAAAACTGAACCAATTCCCAGGTATATTCCCTAATTTGCTCAGCTGGACGTGGCCCGTAAGGAGCTCTTGCCGAATCACCGATATAGACAATTTCTTCATGTGGAAGCTGACGCATCAACTCACGCACAACCGTCAAACCACCTACACCGGAATCTAAAAATCCAATTGGTCGATTATCCATACTTTTTCCTTATTGGGTGTGATTATTCCTCTTCTTTTAAAGATAACCCTCTACTATCGTTTCCTCTCTTCAAGCACATAAGCCTTCTATTTTTACACTACGAAAATAGTTGTTTCTGACGACTACTTGGCTACAGTAAGAGAGAAACTAAGCTCACATCCTATTGTTGATGTTGGGTTGACTCCTAAGGTGAGCAGCACATACTAACTAAAAAACGGGAGAGTGAGGACAGTCGATGTTTCCGATATTTCGACTGGTGTCCCACTTCCCCCACTTGATTATTTTTTCTTTGTTGCAATTTTTTGTTGGCTCTTGATTTGGCGAAGCACTTGTTGTACTTTTGCTTCACTTGGTTTTTGACCCATTTGGCTCATCATCGCGCGAAGAGCATTTTCATCCAAGATTGGCTTATCTGCGATATAATTTTCAACCTGCTTACGTGAAAGATAAATTCCCAGAGCAACACCACCAGCAAAAGCTACGATAATCAATACAATTGCAAGACCTAAATTCATGTCTATCTCCTATTTCTAAATTACAAAATCATTTCTCCCTATTATACCAAATTTACGGGGAAATTCCAAGACTTACCTGTCAAAATCAAAGCCGTATAGGGTTGCAAAATAATCTTCTGGTTTTTCTGCTCGGCGAATCATCCTGGCCTGTCCATCTTCTTGCAACAGAATTTCTGCCGAACGCAGGCGACCATTGTAATTGTAGCCCATCGAAAAACCATGCGCACCTGCATCATGAATAATCAAGGTATCTCCGACCTCTGCCTGAGCTAATTCCCGCTGAACCGCAAATTTATCATTGTTTTCACATAGGGATCCAACTACATCTACCACCTCAATCGGCGCATCGGGACGGCTGATATTGGTAATATGGTGATAGGCTCCGTAAAAGGCTGGCCGCATAAGATTGGCTGCTGACGCATCGACACCAACATAAGTACGATAGGTTTCCTTGCGGTGAAGAACCTTGGTGACCAAATGACCATGTGGGGCTAACATAAAGCGACCTAGCTCTGTATAAATTTTCACCTCACCCATACCAGCAGGTATCAAAACCTCTTCGTAGACCTGACGCACTCCTTCCCCAATCACTGCAATATCATTGGCTTCTTGCTCAGGGCGATAATTGACACCGATTCCACCAGACAGATTGATAAAGTCAAGGGTTACACCAGTTTCCTCCCGGATTTCAAGCGCCAGTTCAAATAATTGTCTCGCTAAGGTTGGATAGTACTCATTCGTCACCGTATTAGAAGCTAGAAAGGCATGAAGACCGAATTCCTTAACCCCAAGCTCTTTCAATTCACGATAACCTTGCAGCAATTGCTCCTTGGTCATGCCAAATTTTGATTCTTCTGGATGATCCATGATGTCTGTTCCCAATGAAAATATCCCACCAGGATTGTACCGGAGGCAAACCACTTCTGGAATCCCTGCGACCTCTTTCAAAAACGCAATATGCTCGTAGGCATCCAAGTTGATAATGGCACCGACTTCTCGCGCATAGATAAATTCTGAACCTTGAGTGTCATTTGATGTGAACATGATGTCCTCAAAGCCGAGCTTTTCACTCATCATTACTTCCACATCTGTCGCACAATCCACTCCACAGCCTTCTTCTTGCAAGATTTTTAAAATAGCAGGTGTCGGAGTCGCCTTGACGGCAAAATATTCCTTAAATCCCTTGTTCCAAGCAAAGGCAGCATTCAAGGCCCGCGCTTTTTCACGGATTCCCTTCTCATCATAGAGATGAAAAGGAGTTGGAAATACTGCTGTAATCTCTTCTAGCGCTTCTTTACTGATAAACGGTACTTTTGTCATTCCTCTACCTCGTCAAATTTTTTACTATTATACCACAAAATAAAAAGAAACTCACCAATATAAATGAGTTTCTTTTGAGATTAATCTCTCGAACCAAGGATTCGAAGAAGATTCAAGAAGAGATTGACAAAATCCAGATAGAGGGACAAGGCCATCGAAACGACCCAGCCTTGACCCACTTCACCATTGGTTTCTTCAAAAACATAGCGGATTCGTTGGTTATCATAGGCAATCAATCCTGAGAAAATCAGCACAGAAATGATAGAAATCACAAAGCTCATCCCAGAGCTAGCAAGGAAAAAATTCACCACACTAGCAATAATCACTCCTATCAAAGCTGCATAGAGAGCCTGTCCCATACCAGATAGGTTTTTCTTAGTTGTCAGACCAAGAACCGCCATCGCTACAAACATCAAGGCGGCAGTTAGAAAGGCTGTTAAGACGGTTTCCCCTGTATAAGCTAGCAAAGCAACACTAAGTGTAAAACCATTCATCACCGAATAAGCTAGAAACATGGGTAAAGTCATGGGACTATTTTGAGCTGCCATACGAGAAGCCGCAAAGACAAGGGCAAGCTCAGCTAGCATAATCAGCCAGATAGCAAATGACCCTCCTAATAATAAACGAAGTGTGAATCCTTGAAAAACTGTCAAGGATAGGTAGGCAACTAAAGCAGATAGTCCGATACCTGCTGCGACAAATCCGTAGATTTTTCCAAAGAAACGATTTAAAGCAGTCTGATCTACTTGATTGATAATAAACTGTTCTTGATTCATTTTATCCTCCTCTATTTCACTTAACGAATGGAAATATGCCGTTCTTTCCACATTTTTTGTAAGGGAAGTGTTGCTTCTCTTACTGCCCAATACTTATCTACACACGTCACAATCCAAGATTCCTTATAACGTGGTGGGGCAATGGTTGCACCAAACATATGCTTGACAATAATATCTTCTTCGACCTTGTTGAGCTTGGTCAGTTTTTGTGCATTGCGCTTCGCAATTCGCGGATGTACCCAAGCATGGCTTTTCCGAAATTTAGTTTCACGCCAATCATAATAGAACAAATCATGCAAGAGAGCCCCTCGAGCCGTTGATTTTGCATCCCAGCCCAATTTTTTAGCAATCTTGTAGCTGGTATAGGACACATGAATGGAATGCTCCAAACGTGTCGAATAGTAATGATGAGGGATTGTAGCGAGCTTTTGTACCTTGGGCTTTTGGATTAAGTGTCCAACATAAGCCATGTACTCTTCATCTTCTGTATATACTGTCATCACATCACCTCGTTTTTCCATTATACCACAGTTTACTCTTCCTAGCTTAAATAAAGCTAAAGAGTAAAATACCTGCTGCTACGGCAACATTTAGACTTTCTGCTTGACCAGGCATCTGAATGTGGACCAACTCGTCTGCCTGCTCTTCTACCAATCTTGAAATGCCTTGGCCTTCATTTCCCATAATGATTGCAAACGAATCAGGTACCCGAATCGCTTTGTAATCCACAGAATGTGCAGATAAGGTTGTCGCTAAGATGCGTACTTTATTTGCTTTAAACTGGCCAAGAAGATCATCGATTGCCACACGATAAATCGGCAGATGGAAATGACTGCCCTGCATAGAACGTAGGGTTTTTAGGCTATAAATATCTGCAGACTTATCTGAGATAAAAACTGCATCATAGCCTGCAGCATCAGCTGTCCGAATCATAGTTCCGACATTTCCTGGATCCTGTACATCTTCTAAAACAAGGTATTTTCCTGTTAATTGTTTAGGAAAGAGAGGCTGTTTTAGAGCTACCTGAGCTACGATACCCTGTGGTGTTTGACTATCTGACAGGTCTTGTACTATCTCCGGACTGACAACCGTTACCGGAATAGAACCTGTTACCTGATCTACATAATTTTCGAGTACAAACACTCGCTCAATCTCAGCATTTGCTTTACGTGCCTCTTCAAATAAATGCCAGCCCTCAATCAAGTAAGATTCTTTGCGGTATTTCTTCTGATGTAATTTTTTCGTTTCCTTTATCAAGCGATTAGACTTGGAGCGAATCACTTCCATATTATTCCCCATTTTCTTTCATTATCATCAATGATATAATAAAGTGAAGGTCTTGTCAAAAAGGAGAAATGTATGAAAAAAGTCAAAATGATTGCATCAGGTCGTGTACAAGGAGTTGGTTTCCGTTGGTCTGTCCAATTTCTTGCAGGAGAAATCGGAGATATCTATGGCCGAGTCTGGAATAATGATGACGGAACGGTCACCATTCTTGCTCAATCAAGCGATACTGCTAAGCTCAGCCAATTTATCCATGAAATCCGAAAAGGTCCCTCTCGTATGGCAAAAGTAACCTATTTGGATGTCACCCTCGCTCATTTTGAAGACTTTAGCGATTTTCAGGTCAAACAGTGGTATTAGACTTGTATATTTTCTCCAAAACAAGTAAAATAGAATGTATCATGTAAAAAAGGAAATGAGAAAGTGAAAACATCAAAACGTATTGTATTATCAGGATTTGTCCTATCCATGCTCTTCTTCCTATCGGGCTGTGTAAAGACCAAAAACGGTGTCCCAACTGGAGAAGGTTGGGTCTACAAATTCCTCGTTGAACCAATGGGCACTGTCATCAAGTTCTTTGCTGAAAATCAAGGCCTAGGATTTGGAGTTGCTATCATCGTCGTAACTATCTGTGTCCGCCTACTCATCTTACCACTTGGTATTTACCAATCGTGGAAAGCCACCTACCAATCTGAGAAAATGCATTATCTCAAGCCTATCTTGGGTCCAATCCAAGAGCGAATGAAAAATGCAAGCTCACAAGAAGAACAGTTGGCTGCTCAACAAGAACTCTTTGCTACTCAGAAAGAATATGGGGTGAGCATGTTTGGTGGAATAGGCTGTCTACCACTCCTCATCCAAATGCCTTTCTTCTCAGCTCTGTTCTATGCTGCACGCTATACAGAAGGAATTGCGGATGCTAGTTTCATGGGAATCGCCCTTGGAAAGCCAAGTCTTATCCTTACTGTAGCAGCTGGAGTTCTCTACTACTTCCAATCACTTCTCATGCAGGTTGGTGTTGATGAAGAACAGAAGAAACAAATGAAATCAATGATGTGGATGAACCCAATCATGATTACATTCTTCTCATGGAGTTCTCCTGCCGGCGTCACTCTTTACTGGGTTGTCGGTGGATTTATCGGAATCCTTCAACAAGTGATTACCAACTTCTTCCTCAAACCAAAACTGCGCAGACAAATTGCAGAAGAATTTGAACAAAATCCTCCAAAACCACTTCACACAAGCACTCGTGTAAAAGATGTCACCCCAACAATGGATACAGCGATTACTACATCGTCTTCTAAAAAGAAAAATCGCAACGCTGGAAAGCAACGTTCGAGATAAGAAAAACTCTATTTCTGAGTATGACGACCATATTCATCCGAGCCCACTGCAACAATCTTTTGATAAACGATAATGTGATAAAAACCAAATGATGTACTTTCTCAAAAGAGACGAAGTATCAATCATTTGGTTTTTAGGTTTCTATTCTCATTTTTGTGTTATACTCGTCAAAAATCAAAGTCTGACGTCGTTAACTCACCTTGCTGAACTTCAGTTCTAGCTACGATTTCGTTGCCTAGTCAGATTTTGATTTTTATAGAGTATTAGATTATTCGGTACATTTTCCATCAAACTGACTCTTTCAGCGACCTCTTATAATCGACACTCCTACTTTGCTTTTTCAACCTTCAAAATCTTAATGTCATAGCTTCCGACCGGTGTTTGAACTGTCACAACATCGCCTGTTTTCTTGCCAATCAAAGCTTGACCAATTGGGCTTTCATTTGAGACTTTGTTGGCAAAAGCATCTGCTCCAGCAGCACCAACAATGGTGTAGACTTCCTCATCTGTTTCACCCACTTCTTGGACTGTAACCATTTTACCGATTGCAACTTCATCAGCTGCAACAGCATCGCTGTTAACAATCTCTGCATAGCGAATTTTCGTCTCAATCATCGAGATTTGCCCTTCGACAAAGGCTTGTTCGTCTTTTGCTGCTTCGTACTCGGAGTTTTCTGATAGGTCTCCGTATGAACGTGCAATCTTAATCCGTTCAACAATTTCAGGACGACGAACGAGTTTTAATTCTTCTAATTCTTTCTCCAATTTTTGTTTTTCTTCAAGTGTCATTGGATATGTTTTTTCTGCCATTTTCTGTTTCTTCCTTTTAAAATTCTTTGATGAAAACAAAATTATGCGGAAACCCACATAATTTTGTCCGAGCAAGTGCTCTAGTTGTTTAATTTACTATTGACATATTTCTCAACATTTTGCTCATGTTCTTCGCCTGTCTCTGCGAAATACACGGTTCCAGTTGTGACATCTGCAACAAAGTAATAATAGTTGGTCTTATTTGGTGCAAAAGTTGCTTCAATCGCAGCCTGACTTGGACTGTCTACCGGACCAGGCATCAATCCTGTATTAGTATAAATATTATAAGGAGAATTGATGGTGGTGTCAATTGCTGCATCTTCTTTTAGCGTCGTTTTTTCACCCAGTTTGCCCATTGCATACAAGATAGCAATATTGGATTGCAACGGCATTCCAGTATTAAGGCGGTTGTAGAACACCCCTGCGATAGTTCGACGATCCGCATCGGTCGCTCCTTCTTTTTCAACGAGTGAAGCTAAGGTCAATAATTGATTGACATCCAATCCTTTTGCTGCTAACTGGTCATAATAGGGTTGCAAACGCTCATCCATCGCAGCAATCATTAGTTCAACCAACCCTTCCATAGTAGTGTCTGGCTTGTAATCATACGTTGCTGGGAAAAGGTAACCTTCTAAACGATACGTTGCTCCACTATCTGCAGCAGGCAAGGTAGACAGGAGTCTTGGATAGGCCGCTACCATCTTATTGATAAACTCTTCATTTTTTACCGTTGCCAAAAAGTCGTCTGCTGTAAATGGTGTCTTTTCATCCTTGCTATTCTTGTAGACATTTTTGGTCACAGCTTGCGCAATCTGATTGATTGTAGATCCTTCAACGACAAGGATTTTCCCAGAAATTGGGTCTTGCGCTGTCGCTGTACCACCTTCTTGCAAGATTTTAGCCAACTCATCAACACTCATTGACTGATTCAAATTGTAAAATCCACTTTGGAAATTATTATAGCTTTTTAGCTTTGCATAGTAGTTAAAGACTGTTGCATTTTTAATCAAGTTACTTCCTTCAAGGATACGAGCGATTTCTTTGGTTGATGAACCTTCTGGAATCTCTACTTGGATATTTTCTGTCGCTTGTGCATTGACAGGTTCAAGACTTGATTTTAAATACAGATAGCCTGTCACAGCCGTCACAACTAATAACAGTAAAACCAGTGAGACAACTACTTTTACAATGCGTTTGGCAATACTATCTTGCTTTCTACGCTGACGATGACGGCGACGCGTCGCTGCTTCCCTGTTTGTTGTCTGCTGTTTCGGAGTCGGGGTAATAATGGTATCCTCCAATTCTGCTCGTGGGGCTTCTGCTTTTTGAAGCCTATCTCTTATCGAATGTTTATGAATAGCCAACGTCTCAGTCAAATCGTCTGGTTCAGCAGAAGCCTCATCTAGTACAACAACAGCCGTTGCTACTGGAACCTCGTCAAAAGGTGTACTCGAGTGCTGAGCCATTTCGCTTGCTTGCTCAGGAGAATCCTGAATCTCAGCAGGGACTACTTTTTCTGGTTCTTCCTGTTCAGTATCTCCTGAGAAACGCGTCACCAACGAACCAGATTCTTCATCGGCTACCAAGGGTAATTTGATGCTCACTCGTGGTTGTGTTGTCGCTTGCTCAGAATGACCTTCTGCTATATTCTCGTCTGTCGTCAAAGAACCTGTAGGTCTCTTTGAATCAGACTGACGTTTTATTTCTTCTAAGTCACGCAAAATCTTGTCTCGAAAACTAGATGACTGCGTGTCTTTTTCATGTGAATCGTTTGCCACAATAAAGCTCCTTTCAAACGGTTACAAGACATTATATCCTAAAATAAAGACAAAAGCAAGCACTACAACGATATCATGGGCATTTCCAATACATATCATACCAGACAGCACCGCCAAACTGGGATTCGGATACCCCTAAATCTTCAAACTGGTACATATTGTAGTAAGAAAGCAGGTAGTCTTTGCAGGTTAGGCTAATACCTTCATAACCGCCCTGCACTGCAATCTCTTTGATAGCTGCGATTAAAAGCGTTCCTATTCCTTGGCCTTTATAGCCTTCTGCGACCGAAAGGCTTACAATAGCTAGATGAGAACAGGGAGCGTCCACTTTTTTCTTCCGCTTAAATAAATCATCTGTCACAGTAGCATGTCCTGTTGGAAGTGTTAAGATATAACCTGCTACATTCCCGTCATCTTCCATAACAAGGCAGGTCATAGCCTCCTGTTCCAGATAAAACCCTAAGACCTCTTTTGCGATTTGTTCTTCTGGATTAAAATTAGCCTGTTCAATCTGATGAACCTGTTCCAGATCTGCTAATCGTACATGTCGAATTTGCATCCCTTCTCCTTTTCTACACAATACCTAAATGAAATCGTTTCCTTTCTACTCGTTAAGACGAATAAAAAGGAAGAGGTTGAGCACTAAGTCTCAGCCCCTATGTTTTATTGAACGTTATTGGATAGATTGGATAATAGACGTTCAAATGAATATTCGTAAGACTGAATATCTCCTGCCCCCATAAAGACATAAACGGCATTGTCATGGTCTAAGAGTGGAGAAGTATTTTCAACTGTTACAACCCCACCTTTTTTGTTGATTTTAGCTGCCAAATCTTCTACTTTTACTTGGCCATTATCTGTTTCCCGGGCTGACCCATAGATTGGCGCTAGGTAGACGGCATCTGCTTCACTTAAAGCAAGGGCAAATTCGTCCAACAAGGCAATGGTGCGTGTAAAGGTATGTGGCTGGAAAATAGCTACGATTTCTTTACTTGGGTATTTTTGACGAGCTGCATCAAGCGTTGCGACAATTTCTGTCGGATGATGAGCAAAATCATCAATAATCACGGTCTTATTAACAATCTTTTCTGTAAAGCGACGTTTTACTCCACCAAAGGTTTTCAGGTGTTCTGCCACCAAGTTCAAGTCAAATCCTGCTACAAATAGGTTCGCAATCACAGCTGTTGCATTCAAGACATTGTGGCGACCAAAGGTTGGAATTTGAAACTGTCCCAATTCTTGTCCGGCATGGCTCACCTTGAATTGTGATCCTGCCGTTGAGGGCTGTAAATCATAGGCTACAAAGTCATTGTCCTCATCGAAGCCATAGTAATAAATCGGTGCAGTCGCAGTAATACGACGGAGCTGCGCATCCTCACCATACACAAACAAGCCTTTTTGTACTTGCTTTGCGTAATCATCAAAGGCCTGAAAGACATCCTCTAAACTGGTAAAGTAATCAGGGTGGTCAAAGTCAATGTTTGTAATGATACTGTATTCTGGATGATAGGGCATGAAATGGCGTTCGTATTCGTCTGACTCAAAAACAAAGTATTGAGCATTTTCTGAACCGCGACCAGTTCCATCTCCAATCAAATAACTGGTATCTGTGATATTACGCATCACATGTGCCAAGAGACCGGTTGTAGACGTTTTTCCATGCGCCCCTGCCACTCCAAAGCTAGTAAAGTTCCGCATGAATTGGCCTAAAAATTCATGATAGCGTTTATAGGAGAACCCCTGTGCATCCGCATAAGCAATCTCTACATTATTGTCTGGGCGAAAGGCATTTCCAGCAATAAGCTCAACATCTGTTGTGATATTGTCCTCGCTAAAGGGTAAAATCTCAATTCCTGCTTGCTCAAGACCACGTTGGGTAAAATAATACTTTTCTACATCACTTCCTTGAACCTGATGTCCCATTTGATGTAAGAGTAAAGCCAAGGCACTCATCCCCGAGCCTTTGATTCCAATAAAATGATAGGTTTTTGTCATTCTAATCCTTCTTCCATGTGTGTTAGGTTTAGTTCTTGTGCTAATTGACGTTCACGATTGGCGATACGTTCTGGATAGTTGTAGACCTGACTTTTCTTTAAAAAGTCATACGAATTTTTAGCAATCGGTCGTTCTTGCCCTCTTTCTTCCTTTTTAAGCGGATAGACAACAGGCATGTCTGCTAAAATGTAGTCCGTCTGCCGTAACCGATTCGCCAAGGCTGTTAATTGGGGCACCTTTTTTTCAACCAAAGGAGCTGTTACCTGTTGTTTGGTTGGTGTAACAGGATGGGGCTTCTTTTCTTGGTGGAGATAAGAAGCTGATCGTTTTTTCTTCAAATCTTCACGGGCCATTTCACGCGCTAACTGACCTTGTGTTTTAACTGGTGCTTTTGAAACAGGCTTTTGATACCGCTCTTTACGAGAATAATGGCTCGGCTTCGCTTCAAATACCGGAGCTTCTATCCCACGCTCTACTCGATTCCTAGGAGCCGGCTGACCACTTGATTCTTGCCAAAAATCCCTTTCTTGATACGGCCCTCTAATGTTGCTAATGAGGTCTCCTTCATCGTACAATCTCATTTCAGGATTTTCCACCACTATGCGCTCATCGTCAGCTACTAGCGGAAATCTTGTCTGCATTCTTACCATAAGCTCTTCCTTTCAATCGATTATTATACCATACCTTCTAGTCTTTGACTATCTTTTTCCCTTTTTTGGTTGCAGGGCTCCCCCTGAAAATACTCCGTTTATCAAGGAGTTGCATTCCACAACGGTTGAAAATCCCATTCAGCGGTTCTCCTTCTCTTTTCTACTGGACTATTCCTAGAATTTCTCGGATATCGTCTACTGTCATGCTGGCCCGACTTTCATTACCGTCTAAGACAGTGGTTACGAGATTCTTCTTGCTTTCTTGTAGGGCCTGGATTTTTTCTTCGATTGTGCCACGTGTAATCAGGCGATAGCATTCCACTTTTTCAGTTTGCCCCATGCGGTGAGCGCGGCTAATCGCCTGAGCTTCGACAGCTGGATTCCACCATAGGTCCACTAAAATCACGCTATCTGCTCCTGTCAGATTCAGTCCGACACCACCTGCTTTGAGCGAAATAAGAAAGACATCACGACTGCCTGCATTAAAAGCTGTTGTCATTTCCTGACGTAGATGGGCTGGAGTTGACCCCGTCAGCTTATAACTGGTCAAGCCAAGTTCCTCTACTTCCCTCTCAATCCTATCTAGCATATTCCTAAATTGTGAAAAAATCAAGACCCGGTGATTGCCTTCTTTGAGTTGACGGAGCAACTCTCTTAGGCTTTCGAGTTTGCCACTTTCTCCCTGATAATCATCCATAAAGAGACTTGGGGTATCACAGATTTGTCGAAGTCTGGTAATACCCGCTAGAATTTCGATTTTGTTTTGTTGAATCTCCTCATCGCTCGCACTGGCAATCCGATACTGCATTTGTTTGAGCTGGGCTAGATAAACCACTTTCTGCTCATCGGTCAGCTCATTTAAGACCGTCATTTCGAGCAAGTCTGGCAGTTCAAGCAAGACATCTTCTTTTTTCCGTCTGAGGATAAACGGCTTAATCAGGCGTGCCACTTCTACTGCTGAGAGTTTGGTAAATTCCATTCTTCCTGGCAATAGACCTGGTAAGACAATTTGAAAAATAGACCATAATTCTGACAAATGATTCTCAATTGGTGTCCCTGATAGAGCAAAGCAATTGCCGACTTCAAAATTGTGCAACAACTGGGCAATCTTACTCTGGCTATTTTTCATGACTTGCGCTTCGTCTAAGATGAGATAATCGTAGCGAGTCTCTTGATACCATTCGATATCTTGTCGGAAGGAATGGTAGCTCGTAATGACAATCTGATGTCCGCCACGAATCTGCTCTTCTCGTTTTTCCTTAGTCCCATAGGCTACAGTAATATCTAAATCAGGTGCAAATGTCTGACACTCGCTCTGCCAATTATAGATAAGGCTTGAAGGAGCTAGGATGAGAACCTTGGAATCTTCCTCCAGATGGCTAGTTAAAAAAGCAATGGTCTGCAAGGTCTTTCCCAAGCCCATATCATCAGCCAAAATTCCACCAAAACCATGGTAATCCAGCATAGACATCCATTTAACTCCTAATTGCTGATACTCCCGTAAGGAAGCATTTAGCTGCAATTCAGGTAGGGCAAACGATTCTGGATGGGCCAGATCATAGGCTAACTGCTGAAAGTCTTTTGAAAATTGAATCCCAGACTGATGTTCCCATACCTGCGATAACTGATAAGAGGCAAAGCGATTTAGTTCTAAGTGTCCTGCTGATGTATGGCGAGCCCGTAATTCCTGCAAGGTTCGACTGATTTTTTTGGTTTCCTCATCAAAGATGACGACTTTTCCAGTCTGACTAGTAAAATGTGTTGCATCTTCTAACAAGGCAGTCACTACTTGATCGATTTCGGCTTCTGCTATCCCAGCAAAATCAAAGGAAATATCCAGCAATGAACCACCTGTTGCTACTGTAATCTGCGGCTTCATCTCAATGAGACGATCCTCCAAGTCCTTTGATAAATGTACCTGACCCAAGGCCCTTAACTTGGCTACAGTCTGGCTGAAAAATCTGTACCATTCTTCTCCATTTAATCGCGGATGGCGAGCAGTAAAACGTCCGCTAAAACCAGCCTCTTGGATTGCTTTTTCTACCATTTCCAGATGTTGAAAATGATAAGAGAAGGGGAGGGACTGTAATTCTGTCAGCGTTCTGACCTTCCCTTGCTCAAATTCCAGAATCAACTGAAGCACAATCTCATCCTCATCTTGCAGGGATAATTCAAATGCTGGTTTAAAATCACGAATGATAAAGCGCTTAGGAGCTTTAACCTTCCCAACCAATTGTAATGCCAAGAGACTAAGAGCTAAGCGTTCCTGATCTTGAAAATCAAACTGGACTGATTTTATCCCTGTTTCATCAACTTGTACTCCTTTGAGAGAACTCAGAATCTGCTCTTGCTTGCGTTCAACCTGGTAGAGACAATTTTCCACTAAGAGATAGCGACCATTAAAGAGTTCTCTAAAAGGTCTTTCTAGAATCTGCAATTCAATCATATACTGATGCACCACAACTGTAAACTGGTAACATTCGGCTCTTTCATCAAAGGCCAGCAAATGCAGTTCAGAATAACTTGTCATATCGTGCTGAAATGCAAAGGATTCCAACTGCATAAAGAGGTCCAGTCCTTCTTCAAAACAGGCTAGCGGTAGGCGCAGATGGCGACCATAATGGACTAACATATCCAAATCACCCACTTTTTTATCCGGAATAAGTCGCCATAAAAACTCTAGTACATCTTGGCTTGCCGCATCAAACTGTTGAAAAACAAGAGGCTCATAGTAATTTTTACCAATTTGGTAGTATCCTCCCTTTTTTACAGCCTGTAAAAATGCTCCAATATCACGGATTACATAGCTCCGTTGATCCGGCAAACGTTCAATTTTCAAGCTCCAATCGATATTGGTATCAAAGAGGAGTAGTTGACCTTCTATGGCTAGACGATAGTGAACACCTCCCCCTTTATCCGAAGCTAGTAAATCATCTAAAAATAAGCCACCAAAATAGGTTCTGCGTACGGTTTCCTCATGTTCTACTTGGTCTGTTGAAAGTTGTTCTTCTAGGAGTTTTCCTTCAATATCATTTTTTAAAAAATATTCGGCAGCTGCCAAGTGCTGACAGTAGCCCTTTTGCGAAAACAAGTGACAACTGCAAGAAAGATTCGTCTCATCTAGGGTATAGCAAAAATCTTCTTCAGCAATTCGCAAAAAGAGTTGCCTATCTTCTACCTGTTTTACCTCTACTTGTCCCGTTTCATAGAGCAAGATTCCTTCTTGGCGAATCCGCCCCGGCATCAATCGACCCATATAAACTCCTTTATCTTATCTCTTCATTATAGCACACTTTCCCAAATACATTAAAGGAGAGACTTTTCATTTTTCATCCGTATTCCGTTTCGTTTGCAAAAACCACAAAATAAACCGATAAAAAGAGGCTCTATAATATCTGTAGTGGGTACGCCCGCCACAGAGATTATGGAGCCTTTTTCAGTGTAGAAAAAAAGTTCCATATGACCTATAATGAAAAGCGACACAACTATCATTTAGAAAGACTCATATGGAACAACTAAATCTTATCACAAATTTTCTCAAAATGAAAGACAAAAATATCACGATCACTAATGAATGCGACATGGGAACACACTTAGAACTCCACGGTCACTTGGATTACACAGCCCCTAAATGCCCTTCCTGCAAGGGACAAATGGCTAAGTACGACTTCCAGAAAGCCTCTAAAATCCCCTACTTAGAAACTGCTGGCTACCCGCTACTTATCCGCCTTCGAAAGCGTCGTTTCAAATGCAAGGAATGTGGGAAAATGGCGGTCGCTGAAACTCCTATTGTTAAGAAAAACCATCAAATCTCTGTCGCTGTCAACCAGAAAATCGCACAATTACTCATCGAAAAGCAAGCAATGACACATATCGCACACAGACTCTCCATTTCAACATCTACAGTTATTCGAAAACTCAATGAGTTTAAGTTTGAAACGGATTGGGCTAAGCTTCCAGAAATCATGTCCTGGGATGAGTATGCCTTCAAGAAAGGGAAAATGAGCTTTATCGCTCAAGATTTTGACACAAATAACATCATCGCTATCCTTGATGGAAGAACGCAAGCAACCATCCGAAATCACTTTCTGAGATACCCTAGACAGGTCAGAAACCGCGTTAAATTCATCACTATGGACATGTTTAGCCCCTACTATAAATTGGCTAAACCCTTCGCCCTCCAATTTCTAAGCTCAGGCTGAAACAGTCTATTCCCAGACTGTTTCACTCCCACATGCCAAAATCGTGCTTGATCGTTTCCACGTTGTGCAACATCTCAGCCGTGCTATGAACCGTGTCCGTACCCAAATCATGAATGCTTTTGACCGCAAATCGCATGAATACAAGACGCTCAAACGCTACTGGAAACTGGTACAACAAGATAGCCGTAAACTCAGTGACAAGCGGTTTTATCGCCCTACTTTTCGCATGCATTTGACCAATAAGGAAATCTTAGACAAGCTCCTATCCTACTCAGATGAGTTACGACAACATTATGAACTCTATCAACTTCTTTTATTCCATTTCCAAGAGAAAAACTCAGATCATTTCTTTGACCTAATTGAGCAAGAAATAGCCACTGTTAACCCTATTTTCCAGACGGTATTTAAGACGTTTCTAAAGGATAAGGACAAGGTTTTAAACGCCTTGGAATTGCCTTATTCCAACGCTAAATTGGAAGCTACCAATAATCTTATCAAAGTCATCAAGCGTAATGCCTTTGGATTTCGGAACTTTGAAAACTTCAAAAAGCGGATTTTGATTGCCATCAATATCAAAAAAGAGAAGACCAACTTGGTCCTCTCTAGATGTTAGCTGACATCTACCCACTACAGTTGACAAAGAGCCTAAAAAGAACCGAGTTGGTCGCTAAATCAACTCGGTTTTATTCTATTGTAATCTCCACTATTTCGTTTTTTGCTCTACGGCACGATAATAGCGTGTATCTTGAATTATTTTTTTCGAGTAGAGAACAATCACTTTCCCATAAAGGAACAAGAGAACGCTATACACTCCTGCAAGAAGGAGATAAATCCCTTCTATCTTTCCCAAAAGAGCCTTAAGCGTACTAGCAAGAAGAACCAGCAATAATAAAGCAAGGAGTAAAAGATACAGGTAAGCGAGTAAACTCAGCCAATACCGCCATGAAAACGGTGCATAGGCAGCCGCATTGTAATTCAACCATTTTTTAGCATAGTGGACAAAGCCAGAACTGATTGTGAAAAAAATCAAGTACTGCAAAAGTCTTCTCCTTTTTACTTGCGTTTACGAGCAATTAAATGAATGGGGGTGCCTTCAAAGACGAAGGCCTTGCGGATTTGATTTTCAAGGAAACGCAGGTAAGAGAAATGCATAAGTTCTTCCTCGTTAACAAAGATGACAAAGGTAGGTGGCTTGGTCGCCACTTGGGTCGCATAGAAAATCTTGAGGCGTTTGCCCTTGTCAGTAGGCGTTGGGTTGATGGCAATGGCATCCATGATGACATCATTCAAGACCGCAGACGGAATCCGTGTCTGCTGGCTTTCGCTAATCTGCTTAATCATGGCAGGCAATTTATGCAAACGTTGCTTGGTCAGAGCCGATACAAATATAATCGGTGCATAAGACAAATATTGGAATTGGTCCCTGATGTCTGCTTCCCAATTCTGCATAGTTTTATTGTCTTTTTCAAGGGTATCCCACTTATTGACAACGATGATAATCCCTTTTCCTGCTTCATGAGCAAAACCAGCAATCCGCTTATCATACTCACGAATTCCTTCTTCAGCATTCAAGACCATGAGGACCACATCAGAACGGTCAATGGCACGCATAGCACGCATGACAGAGTATTTCTCTGTATTCTCATAGATTTTTCCAGATTTACGCATACCGGCTGTGTCAATCATGGTAAATTCTTGACCTTCGCTATCCGTAAAGATTGTATCAATCGCATCTCGAGTCGTACCTGCAACAGGACTCGCAATCACACGCTCTTCACCCAAAATAGCATTAATCAGACTAGATTTCCCAACATTTGGACGCCCAATCAAGCTGAACTTGATCATATCTGGATTTTCTTCTTCAAGCTCTGCTGGAAGATTTTCCACAATGGCATCCAAGACATCACCTGTCCCAATTCCATGAACCGATGATACTGGGTAAGGATCTCCTAAGCCCAAGGCATAGAAATCATAAATGTCGCTACGCATTTCAGGGTTATCGACCTTGTTCACTGCTAAAATAACTGGTTTATTAGTCTTATAAAGGATTTTGGCAACATATTCATCCGCATCTGTCACACCTTCTTTTCCGGATACAACAAAGACGATGACATCTGCCTCACTCATGGCAATTTCTGCCTGATGCTTGATTTGTTCCATAAAGGGTGCATCGACATCATCGATTCCCCCTGTGTCAATGATACTGAAATGACGGTTGAGCCATTCAGCCGTTGTATAAATGCGGTCACGAGTGACACCTTCCACATCTTCTACAATGGAAATGCGTTCACCAGCAATCCGATTAAATAAGGTTGATTTTCCAACGTTGGGACGTCCCACGATGGCAATAGTTGGTAGAGCCATTGCTCCTCCTTTTCTATAGTAACTGTTTTTCTTTCAAAAGTGTTTTCGTGCTTGCTTGCTCTGCTTGACCAAACTGAGCGACCAGACGTTCCGACCAGGTTTCTTTCTGTCTAGCTCCTGCATAGTCTGATTGAACTTGATCATAAGCAAGAATCGTCTCTAGTCCCTGTTCCTTGTATTCTTCCTGAAAGACAATGGCATCATGAGGTAGACGCGGTTTAACAGGAAAATGCTGGTTTGGTTTTCCTAAAGCAATACAGAAAATAGGATAGGTGTAGTCTGGTAACTTAAAGAGAGCTGCTACCTCGCATGCTACATGGCGAATCATCCCAATAAATACACCTCCGTAGCCCAAACTTTCAGCTGCTAGGAGACTGTTTTGACCAGCTAATGCCGCATCAACCGATGAAATCAAAAGATTTTCTGGTCCTTTCGCATCGAAAGCGGATTGATGCAATTCAGCCGCCTTACTAGCACGATAATGATCTCCTACAAAGAGCAAAATCGTATCGGCCTGTAAAATCGCAGGCTGAGGAGTCAGAGCGTGAAGTGCTTCTTTTTTCTCGTTTGAACGCACAACAATAATGGAATACGACTGAAAATTCTTCCATGTCGAGGCTGCACGTCCTGCACTGATGATTGTTTGTAAATGCTCTTCTGAAATAGGCTCTTCTGTAAATCGACGAACAGAGCTATGGGATAACATCAAATCAATGGTCTCATTCATCTGCGGTTCACTCCTCCTAATTGCAATTCAGTTGCTAAAAATCGAATGCGTTCCATTACTCGCTTGGCCTGCCAGGTTTCATCACCTGATCGACCTGCTGCAAAATGACGCTCTAAATCTGAAAAAGAAAAATTCGAGGTGAAAAAGGTCGGTAAATTTTCCTGCATACGGTGTTGCAAGATGACCTGCAATACATCATCGCGCACCCACGAACTATGTTGCTCGGCACCAATGTCATCTAAAATCAATACTTGTGCCGTTTTAATGGTATCAATTTTCTCCTTGACCAACCCTTCGCCAATGGCATTTTTGATTTCCACAACAAAGGTTGGGTAATGAAGCATGGTAGTTGACATCTGGTGTGTCTTGGATAAGAGATTGGCTAAAAAGGCCATGAGATAACTCTTTCCAACCCCAAAATTGCCATAGAGGTACAAGCCCTTATTGTCCTGACCTGCCTGTTTGACAAATTCAGTAATAGCTTTCATAACCTCAACCCGATTTTCGTCATTGAGGTCGACATCTGCAATCGTAATATTTTTCAAACTAGCAGGGAGATTGATGAGCTGAATACGATTTTTAACCGCCTCTGCCTTGCGATATTCCACCAATTCTGGCGTTTCTAAATAAGAAACATCTGCATAGCCTGCATTCATTACAAGAACAGGTTGGTAACCCACTGCAACATAGGAAGCATCTTTACGCAAAAACTTATTGCGCTCTGTTACATATTCAAAGAACTTTGAAATTGACCGTGTCACTACATCCTCTGATAACTGGTGCTGACGGATAAAATCAGCTACTTCCTCATCCTGAACAATCTCTTGATAGAGTTCTTGGTAGGATTTTCTCCCCGGTCCAACATCCTGTGGTACCTTGTCTTGAACAGCCTTCATCTATCCCTCTCCTTTCGTTTCCATGGCCTCTAATTCACGGTAGAGTGCAGCCAGCTCTGCCTGTCCTTGCTCAGTCCGCTCGGTTTTCACTTCTTGCTTGCTCCATTCAGGCACATTGCTTTTTTTAGCAGGAGCATCCTGTTTCTTGCGACCCTGTCCCTTACTATCTCGTAAATGTTGGACAGCCTGTTCCGCACTCCTAATCTGCTTGTAGGAAAAATCATTCCCCAACTTTAAGGCATAGGCTTCCTGTAAATTGGCTGAGTCAATCTTGTTAAAGGTGTAGAGAACAATCACATTGATCACCTCATCCAGCAAGCCCAAATCGACCAATTGCTGCAAGCACTTACGCTCTGACATCGTTACTGTCGCATGACGTGTTTCTTTTAAGAGCGTTAAAAATTCAAGAGCAGTTTTTGCACGACTCTCTCGAACGATAGCTTGTTCTTGCTTGGTCAAACCCGTCACAACAACAGGTTTTACCTCAGCCTTTTGCTCCATCCGGTTGACCCTAATCACCTGACCATTTGCAGTCTCTTTTGCAATAGTATAGGCCTGCATCCAATCCCAACCATTTTTTTCTGCCAAATGATACAAGGCAATAACATCATCTCTTTCATTTTGAAAACGCAACTGATCACGTGCCATCATGGTTTTGAAAGCCTGTAAATCAAAACTTGGATTTTGGAAGGGTTTTAGGGGAATATCGCCCGTCATACTAAAGACATCTGAAAATGATTTGGTTACTTCCGTGTCAGTTACTGGTTTAGACACAATGAGTTCCTCAACAGCTGGCTCACCAATTTTCTTAGCCAATAGGTTTTGATACAGGGGATTGTCAAGAAAATCTTCTTTGGCTAGCGGTTCTGCTAAGCGAAAAACATAGCTATCTCCCTTTTGATAAATGGCTAACAGTTGCATGGCTCCAAGAACATCTAGTGCCTGTTCTAAATGAGGAATTCCCATATTCACGTGATTCAGAATACGACTAAGTGGGTATTTACCTGCACCATGGTCATAGCTAGCCCACAAAAATTGATAGACTGCCGCTGCTTCCAAGCCAATAATCGGTTGATAACAAAGAATAAAACTCAGCCAATTCGGACTCACCACATTTTTTCGGATGTAAGAATAGAGATCATTTGGTTTCATGTTTTGTCCTATCTTCTAGCCTTACTACCCTTGGTAATTTGTTTGAGCAGGTTTTCCAGTTCACCGACATCCTTAAAGGAACGATAGACAGAAGCGAACCGAACATAGGTAATCTCGTCCAATTCGACCAATTCTTCCATGACCAGATTCCCAATCAAATCACTCTCAACTTCGCTATCACTATGGGCACGCACTCTTTGTTCAATTCGGCTGACGACTTCTTCAATTTCACTACTGGATACTGGGCGTTTTTGGGCAGAACGAATAATCCCGTTGAAAATTTTCTCACGGGAAAACTGTTCACGAGTTCCATCCTTCTTAACAACCACCAAGGTTTTTTCTTCTACTCGCTCATAGGTGGTAAAACGGTAACCACACTGCTCACACTCTCTTCTGCGGCGAATGGTATTGCCATCTTCTGCCTGACGACTATCAACAACGCTGGATTTTATACTGGTACATTTCGGGCAACGCATACTACTTCTCCCATTCTATCATTATCACTTCATTGTATCATATTTCATAGGATAATAAAAGTAGGGCAAGTTACGACTTGCTCTACTGCTGATTTATTTTCTAACACTCACTTACCCCTTTTGCTTAGCCGTTTGACCTTCAGTTTCTTTCGCTTCTAGCCTTGCATAGGTCCATTCTCTGACAAGACGGTAGATCACTGCAAAGATTGGCGTGAAAAAGACCATGCCCAGGAGTCCAAATAAATTTCCACCAATTAAGGCAGCTGCCAAAGTAAACAAGGTTGGCAAACCAACAGATTGCCCAACTACACGAGGGTAGATAACATTTCCTTCAATTAACTGGATAATTTGGAACAATACAACAGACCATAAGGCTAACCAAGGATTTTGAACGGATACAAATAGGGCACTAATAAGGCAGGCAGAAAGCGGACCAATATAAGGCACAAAAGATAAGACCCCCGACAAAATCCCTGCCATCCCAGCGTATGGAATGGAAAAGAGCGAATAACTGACAAAAACGAGCAGACCGATAATCACCGCCTCAACAATCTGACTCATCAAAAAGCGATCATAGGTCTCTACAATGACTTCTCCGATGTAAGCAATTACGCGAACAACTTTTTCTGGAAAAGCTGCTTGGAGTAACTTGACAGTCATATCTTGTAGCTGTTCCTTGCTACCCAGAATACTTAGAGTAAAAAAGAAAGCCATGATCAAGGTCAACACATTTGAAAAGATACCGGTCACATTATTGGCTAATCCTGTAAGAAAAGCTGTCGCAAAGCCTGACAACTTCGACCAGTCTGTAAACTGCGTGACATAGCTGTTCAGCTGACTTCCCAATTTACTTGATAGAAATCCACTGTCCTGCAAGGTACCAATCAGCTGTGGAATCGCTTGGTTGGTAACCGTGACTAATTGAGACACCGTCGTTACCAAGGTCGGTAAGATAATGACGACTACCCCTGCGACAATCAAGATAAAAGCAATTAAGACGCCAATAATAGCGAGTGTCCGCTTACTTTTTCGCAAAAAAGACACTTTCTCAATCATATCTTCCAATTTTTTCATCGGAACATTGAGAATAAAAGCGAAAATCGCTCCAATAAACAAGGCATGCATACTAGACAACAAGACCTTAATGCTACCATAAATATCCGAATAATTCAGTACTGCCAACAAAACTAAGGCCGCAAAGCCTATCAATAACAGTTTCTCTGTAAACGAACTTTTCTTCATCTTTTCATTTCCTTTTCATCTGTGTTTTCTTTATCATAGCATAATTTATCTTCTTTGCACATCAGAAGGCACCTTATATAACATCGACAATCGTGATGTCAAGGAAATCCTATTCAAGGAAGCTCGATAGTATAGTGGATTGAGAAAGGAATAGGACAAGGCAAGGAGCTGCAGATAGAACTGGCATTAATTGAGGATTACTCCATAATCCCTATTTCCAACCTTCAATAGTCTACTGGACTATTGAAGCAAAGCGACTTATACTCGTCAAAAATCAAAGTCTGACGTCGTTAACTCACCTTGCTGAACTTCAGTTCTAGCTACGATTTCGTTGCCTAGTCAGATTTTGATTTTTATAGAGTATAAAGATGTCCTAATTTTTATTCAATTCACTATAGTATTTTTGACAAGTATGAGTATCCATACATCACTATATTTTGATTCTTTCATAAACCAAGAAAGGCTGGACTTTTACCCAACCTTCCTCATTTATTCCTCGCGCATGGCGTAACCAACGCCACGAATTGTTTTAATATAGGATTCTTGACCGGGCAAGTCTAATTTTCCACGCAAATAGCGGATATAGACATCTACGACATTGGTCTCTGCTGCTGCTTCATACTTCCAAACTCGTTCTAGCAATTGCTCACGGGTCAGAATTTCTTGACTGTTCATCAAGGTCGCAAGCAAATCGTATTCCCGACGGGTCAGATTGATGGGCACAAGGCCACGGGTTACCGTGCGATTTTGAAAATCAATCTGCAAATCACGGTAAGCAGCCTGGAGTTTGACTTGTTTGCAATGTTCATCAATAAAATCTCGCCCCTTAAAAATCGAAATGACCTGCTCGACCAATTCACTAACGACAAAGGGTTTGATAATATAGGAAACGGCATAGCGTTGAATCGCAGCACCGTGCTTTTTCGCATCTTCACTATCCACCACAACAATCATGACCATTGACGGTTTAATCGTCAGCAATTCAGCTGCCAATTCATGACTGGACATGTCTGACAGCTGAAAACTCATGAGAATCAAATCAAAAATCTGTCTCATGGGCAAGCAGAAGCGCTTCTTTTCCTGTCGAAGTATAGTCAACCAAGTAGTCGTTTTTTTGCAACTCCATGGACACAAAATGCGACAAATTGCGCTCCCGACCTGCAATTAAGATTTTTTTTACCATAGATTATTTTTCATCATACCATGAATAATGGAAGATTCCTTCTTTGTCTTTGCGCTCATAAGTGTGGGCACCAAAGTAGTCACGTTGCGCTTGGATGAGATTGGCTGGTAGATTTTCAGCACGGTAGCTATCAAAGTAGGTAATCGCTGCTGAGAAGGTTGGCACAGGAACACCTGCTTGAACTGCCAAGGTCACCACATCACGAACAGCTTGTTGGTATTTAGCTGTCACATCAAGGAAGTATTCATCCAAAAGAAGGTTAGCAAGGTCTTCATCGCGACCATAGGCATCCGTAATCTTTTGCAAGAAACGTGCACGAATGATACAGCCCGCACGCCAGATTTTTGCGATTTCACCAAATGGAAGATTCCAATTATTTTCTTTAGACGCTACACGCAGTTGGGCAAAGCCTTGAGCATACGACATGATTTTTGAGAAGTAAAGAGCTTGACGAATTTTTTCAATCAACTCAGCCTTGTCTCCTTCGTATTGGAAAGCAGCTGGTTTTGGCAAAATCTTGCTAGCATGTACACGTTCTTCTTTGTAGGTTGAGATATAACGGGCAAAGACAGATTCTGTAATCAGTGACAATGGTACACCCAAGTCAAGAGATGATTGACTTGTCCACTTACCAGTTCCTTTGTTTCCAGCGGCATCTAAAATATAGTCAACGATTGGCCCATCTTGGCCCTCATCATCCTTGCGTTTTAAAATGTCTGCTGTAATTTCAATGAGATAGCTATCCAGCTCACCCTTATTCCATTCAGTGAAGATGTCTGCCATTTCCTCTACAGAAAGTCCTAGCAAGTGTTGCATCAAATCATAGCTTTCTGCAATCAACTGCATATCCCCATACTCGATACCGTTGTGAACCATCTTCACATAGTGACCAGCGCCATCTGGACCGATGTAAGTTACACATGGTGCACCATCTTCAGGAGCTTTAGCAGAAATTTCTTCTAGGACATCTGCTACCAAGTCATAGGCTTCTTTTTGACCGCCTGGCATGATAGAAGGGCCTTCAAGTGCTCCTTTTTCACCACCTGATACACCAGTTCCGATGAAGTTAATGCCTGAATTGGCCAGCTCTTTTGAACGGCGAATGGTATCTTCGTAGAAGGTATTTCCGCCGTCAATCAAGATGTCTCCCTTATCAAGGTGTGGCAACAATGATTGGATAGTCGCGTCTGTTCCAGGGCCAGCCTGCACCATCAACATGATACGACGTGGTTTTTCAATAGATTGAACAAAACTTTCTACATCATAGCTTGGCACTAGTTTTTTACCGGGGTTGCTTGCCACAACATCTTCCGTCTTATCTGCTGAACGATTGTAAATCGCAACCGTGTAACCTCTTGATTCTACGTTAAGTGCAAGATTGCGCCCCATAACGGCCATTCCTACAACACCAAAATTTGCTTTTGTCATGAATATTCTACTCCTCTTTCTTAATATCCTTTTCATTATACAATGAAATTGCCCCATTGACAAGATTTTTCCAATTTTCTGTCAATTTCATTCTTCCTCAAAAAGTCCTTGTAATTGGGCAAAGGGACTGCTTGCTTCTTTTTTCTCTTGAGCTGCTGCTGCATAAGTCTCTTCTGTCATGACGGTCCAGTTGTTTCCTGACGGGAGATCCTCTCCAGCTGCTTCCTCAGGTGTCAGTACCCTGAGTGGAATGTGCAATAAGATATTATCAGCTACACTTTCTGCTAATACAATAGTATCTTCTTCAACGACAAGCACCAAATCTTCCTCCACCAAATCTTGGTCTTTCAGCGCCTGTTCATTTGCTACAAAGATTTCATCAACAGAAAATTCCTCCGAGAGCACAACTGGTTTCATCGAACGACTGGAAGCAAGGGTAATATCATAGGCCATTTGATAATTCAAAAGAAAGAATCCTGCTTCAAAACTCACTCGACCAGTCACTCTAACTGGTGAAAGGGCTAAAATATCTCTATTTCGTTCCATTAATTCACCAGAGAGTTCAAGGGTTTCTTCAAAGGAGATACCTTCTGTTTTTTTCTGAATATCATAGATATGAAACATAACTTCTCCCTTACTTCACATGGTCTGTGATATAGTGGTACACCTCTTGACCAGCGATCGCCCCATCACCGACAGCTGTTGTAATTTGACGCAATTGTTTTTGACGAATATCGCCGATTGCAAAAATTCCTGGCTGGCGAGTAGCCATTTGCTCATCTGTCACAATCCAACCTTGCTCATCTGTAATTCCTAAATCAAGGACCGCTTCTGTCATTGGATCAAGACCAACATAAATAAATACACCACCAAAGGCATGAGTTGTTACTTGGCCTGTCTTCACATTTTTTATCAAGACTTCTTGTACCTTGATGTCATCACCCTTGATTTCTTCGACAACGCTGTCCCAGATAAACTGAATCTTTTCATTGGCAAAAGCACGTTCTTGGATAACTTTTTGGGCACGTAATTCATCACGTCGGTGAACAATGGTCACAGTATTGGCAAACTGAGTCAAGAAAAGGGCTTCCTCAACGGCAGAATCACCACCACCAACAACTAACAAGTCCTGACCACGGAAAAAGGCTCCGTCACAGACTGCACAATAAGAAACACCTCGACTATTGTAGGTATCCTCACCCGGCACTCCTAACAAACGATGTTTTGCCCCCATCGCAAGAACAACCGTATGGGCTTCCAAGGTTATGTCTTCTGTCACAACCCGTTTGACAAGTCCATCTGTCTCTACACGAACGACCTGACCAAAAAGATGCTCTACACCAAATTTATCAAGAGGTGCAAACATTTTTTCAGCCAATTCTGGACCACTAATATGATCGTAACCTGGATAATTTTCAATCTCAGCAGTGTTGTTCATCTGCCCACCGTAAATCCCACGTTCTAAAAGAGCTACTTTTAAATTGCTACGAGCTGCATATAAAGCTGCGGTCATTCCTGCAGGACCTGCTCCAATAATAATTGTATCGTACATCTATTTTCCTTCTTTCTTATACTCTCATCATCAACAAAATGCCGACAATCCCAAATGATAAAATGGGAATAGTCATAACATTGATAATTAATAAATCAAAGAGAACCTCTTGGCGGTCTTGGAGCGTTTTGTCTTTTTTCTTGAGGAGGCGGAGTAAAAACCATCCAACACTGACAAGGATAACCAAGACTGTTGCAATCAATAGGCTTTTAATATATAGCCCTAATAGTATTTGTAACATGTATCTTCCTATTTTATTTTAACATCGTCCTAGAAAGTCTGGCGTTTGGCCTTACGCTCTGCCCGTCCCTTAGCACGATTTTCCATACGCTTCGTTTTGCGCCGCTTCTCATCAACTGCCCACTGAATCTTCTTCTTATAGCCTGGCTTAATTTTTTTCTTTTTCTTCTTAACTAAACCAATCATTTCAAGGTCTAATTTTTCCCTTGATTTTTCACGGTTCACGCGACGATCACGATCATAGGTATCTTGAAACTCTCCGTCTTTGATCATTTTAGGGGCAAAACGGATATTGAGTTTCTCCAGTTCACGAATGTCTGCATCATCACTCGGTTGATACAAGGTAATGGCTGTTCCTGACAAACCATTTCGACCAGTCCGTCCTACGCGATGAACAAAGAAGGACAAATCTTGTGGAATCGCATCATTGATAACATGGCTAACCCCTTCAATATCAATCCCACGCGCCGCTAAGTCAGTCGCAACAATGTATTCATATTCTAGATTTTTGACCTGATTCATGATTCGCTTGCGTTCGCGCGGTGGAATATCCCCATGAATCTTAGCCACCCTCAGACCATTCGCTGTTAGATAGCTATGTAATTCATCTGCCCGTGTTTTGGTATTGACAAAAATCATCGCAAGATAAGGCTGCATGAGCTTCGTCAACTCCAATATCAAGGCATTTTTATCCCGTCCCTTTGTTGAAATCAGCCAATTTTCAATGGTATCTGAAATGACCGTCTGTGTCTTGATTTGCTCTATTACTGGATTGCTTAAATATTTCTTTAAGAAGGGCTGTAATTTCTGTGGAATCGTCGCAGAAAAGACCATGAACTGCAGATTCTTGGGCAAGCTTGACGCAATACGGTCGACCGTTTCCAAAAAGCCCATGTCAAGCGTCATATCTGCTTCGTCAACTACGAAGGTCGTCGCCTTATGAATGGCTAAATCCCCTGATTTTACCAAGTCATAGATTCGTCCCGGCGTACCAATAACGATATGGGGCTGATTGGTCTGCAACTTATCAATCTGGCGTTGCTTATCTGTTCCTCCAACATAGTTGACCACACGAATCTCTGTCTCAGAACAAAGAGCAATTTGGCGTGCCGCTTGGTAAATCTGTGTAGCAAGTTCCCGTGATGGCGCAGTAATCACTGCCTGCACTTGATCCAAATCTTCTTGTAATTGTTGAAAGATAGGAATCAAGAAAGTGTGGGTTTTACCTGAACCTGTTTTTGATTCGCCGACCAAGTCACGGCCAGATAAAACGATGGGAATCAAGCGTTCTTGAACTTCCGTTGCCGTGACAAAGCCAATTTCTTTTAGTGCTACTTGAATATAAGGTTTTAAAGTCAGTTCTGTAAATTTCATAAGATCCTCTTTTTTCTACTTCCCCTTATTATACCAAAAAAAACAGCATTTGACTGCTGTTTGATACTGACTAGGTATTAGAAATATAAGATAGCAAGGGTCACTAAGCTCATGACGAGACCAACTCCCCACAAGAAAAAGTCAACCTTCCATTCGCTCCATTTTTCACCACGACCTGTTAGTCCTCCCAATTCCAAATGGTGATGGAAAGGAGTCATACGGAAAATTCTCCTACCTTCGCCAAATTTTTTCTTGGTATATTTGAAGTAGCTAACCTGAAGCATAACCGAAGAAGTCTCGATTACATACACAAGTCCGATGAAGAGCAAGGTCCATTCTTGATGAAGTGCAATTGAGATCGTTGCAAGCATCCCACCAAGAGCAAGGCTTCCTACATCTCCCATGAAAATTTTAGCTGGCTTGTGATTGTAGTAGAAAAAACCTAACAAGGCGCCAATCATAGTCACGCAGACCAATAAAATGTCAAATTGTCCCTCAGCAAAGGCAATGACCGAATAAGCCGACAGACTAATCACCACAGAAATCGACGATAAGCCATCAATTCCGTCCGTGAGATTAACCGCATTGGAAAAACCAACCAGCCAAAAAAGGACAAAACCGACATAGAAAATTCCCAGATGAAGAGGATAGCCCAAGACATTTAGCGTACCGCCTCCTGTACCCTGCATGTGAACCAGGTAAAAGACAAGACCACCTAGAAGCTGCAAGGCCAGTTTCTGCTTAGGATTCAAGCCCTCATTAACCTTGCGAAAAATCTTTAGGAAATCATCTAAGAAACCAACAATTCCATATAGCAATAAAATAAACAAAATAGCTAAAACTGCTCCTGTCAGCATTTGAGACAACAAGGCAAAGAGGAAGGTTACGAGAATCGCAACGGCTAAAAATACCGTCCCTCCCATGGTTGGAGTACCAGCCTTAAACTGATGTTGCTTTACATCTTCATGGGTTTGCTGCCCCTCGATGCGCTTTGCTTGATAAAACTTGATAAATTTCGGAATCAGCAGAATCGTCGCCACAAAGGCCATTAATCCTGCCATGATTACAGAATACATATTAGTCTCCTAGGTTAATTTTTATTTTTTTCGTCTTTTCTAAGTCCTTGCCGATTGGAACATTTTGACCAACTACCCGCAATCCAGTTCCACTATATTCAACTTCAATTCCTGTCCAGTCGGCGAAAATATCCATATTTTCCTTGGTCCAGCCATACATATCTGGAACAGTTGTAAAACGATCTGTCAGTAGTAAAATCTGTTGATTAGCTGCTAGATTGGCACCAACTTCCACAGAAGTTTTCTCGATTTCTGAACCATTTCCTAAGATAATTGGTTGAACAAGATGCTGACGCAAGTTTGCTGCCGTAGCCCCCGGCTGAGCGCCAATAATATCTTCTAGCTTGTACTCTGTTTCGTTTGCTACAGTTGCTAAAGCTTGAGCTGGATTGTCTAGATTTAAGCTTTCCTTTAGAAGCATGGCTTCTTTCAAGGAGGGGTTGACAATATTCTTCCACTCAATACCTCTCCAATGCTGAGGCTGTTGAACCGTTACATACATGATGAATTCCGGATTTTCTGCTGGAATCATAGCGACTACTGAGTTAATTGTATCATTTGGCCCATCTAGATAACCAGTCCCATCTTCCTTACCGATCTGGGCAGTACCAGATTTAACCGCAATATCATACCCATCTACTTGAATAATTGGACCATCACCTCCATAAAGAGTTCCGAAAGTTGGATCAGTCCCTACTCCAATCATATATTGACGAGTCTGCTGAGCTGCTATATCTGAAACAGGTTTCCCGACAATTTCTGGCTGTGACAGACGCGCACTATCTGTATTTGGATCATACAGTCCGGTAATAAATTTAGGCTCCAACATCACGCCATCATTTGCAACTGCTCCAAAAGCACGCAACATCTGGGTCTGGGTTGTAGAAATCCCCTGACCAAACGAACTCATTGCGATAGAGACGATATTATCACTTGGGAATAGGCCTCCTTCTTCCCCCATCATACCAAAGCGTGTTGGATAGCCAAAGCGGAACTTTGTTAAATAGTTCAACCATTTGTCATTACCCATCCCCTGCTCCAAAGTCGTCATTCCGACGTTACTGGATAGGGCAAATCCTTGAGCAAAGGTCAAGGTCGTCGGTGCATAGATTTCGCCTCCGTTGACATCCCAGTCTCGGATAGTCGCATCTGCAATCCGAAGCTCAGACCGGTCATAATAGGCATTCGCATTGAAAGTTCCATTGTCAATAGCAGAGGCTACTGTCATGACCTTCATCGTCGAACCTGGTTCAAAATTTTCTTGATAAAGTAGCGAGCGTTGCAGAATATCCTTGTTATCCACTCCTTCCTTGGTATCTGGATTATAGGTCGGTCGCTGAGTCGTCGCTAAGATTTCCCCCGTCTTAGCAGATACAAGGGTCGCATTCGCATATCGTCCCCCTGTCTCTTTAAAGAAAATATCCATATTGGTCTCGAGAGAGCGTTGTAGGGGGGCAGAAAGCGTTGTGTATACATCTTGTCCGTCAACAATCGCCTTTTTTACATCTTCTGTTCCCGGAACAATTCGGCCACGACTGTCTTTTTCATAAACAATTTTCCCGTCTTGTCCAGCTAAAATGCTGTCCAACGCATACTCCATCCCTCTTTGCCCACGGAGACTATGGCTGCCATCTTCCTCATTTTCAACAAGATTAGCCAAACCAATAAAGGTTGAGGCAAAGTTTCCGTTCTGGTACAACCGACCAGGATTGGTATTAAAGGAAATCCCCTTAACACCTGCTACTTCCATGTCTTTTTGAATCGCCGTCATGGTACTATACGTCATATTTTTTCCCAAGGTTCCAAAGTAGACTTGCTTTAATTCTGGTTGATTTAGTTGCTTGATGACATAATCTACTTCTAACCCTAGGTGCTTATTGAGCAGTTGAGCTACTTGATTGAATTGACTTGGCTCGACATAAAGAACCTCTTTAGTCGCAGATACGTATTCCTTATCAATAATAGCATAGACAGTGTAGGTAGTGGAATCTTCAGCAATCGCTACACCCGTCCGATCATAAATCGTCCCTCGCCTTGCTTGAACCGTCACCTCTGTCTGATGCACCCGTCTTGCACGCTCTGATAAATCCACACCAAATTTTCGATCCGTCCCAATGATTATGGCAAAATTAATTAAAAAGATGAAAAAGATGAAAACCGTCAAAAGAATCAGGCTTTGCCCTACCCTCCGACGATTTTGTGACGGAATATAGCGTTTTTTCAAGACATACCGTAAAAGTTGCTTCTTTCGCTTTGACATTATTCTGCTACTCCAACATTGTTATTATTGTAAGTCAAGCCCTCTTTTTCCGCAATTTCCATCATCCGAGCATCACGGATCAGTTCATTAACTGCTTGCTTGGCATCATCAATCTCGACCTGCTTACTATTGATTTCCTGATTGACACGCGCCATGGCCGCTTGGACCTGTAAGAGCTTTGTCTGCATAAAGACAATCCCAATCGCCAAGGTCAAGCCCGACAGGACAATGCTTCCATAAAAAGCCTTTTCTACTCGAGAAAATGTTTTGATTTTTTCACTAATGATGCGCATGGTCGCATCTTTTCGTTGTTCTTTTAACATATTTTTTACCTAATTGTGTCTTTTTCGTGCCACCCGTAACTTGGCTGAATGGGCACGGTTATTGGCTGCCAATTCCTCTTTGCTCGGTAAGATTGGCTTGCGATTGACCAATTCCAATTTCGGTTGCAAATCATCTGGAATAAACGGCAAGCCCTTTGGAACATCGACTGTCGACGACTCTTTAAACAATTGCTTGGTCAAGCGATCTTCCAAGGAATGAAAGGTGATAACAGAAATCCGGCCGTCTACCGCAAGCAGTTCAATAGCCTGCTGGATTGATTCATCTGCCGCACCTAATTCGTCATTCACTTCAATCCGAATGGCTTGGAAAATCTGCTTGGCAGGATGGCCCTTTTTCTTTAATTCTTTCGCTGGTTTGGCTGATTTGATCACTTCTGCTAATTCTGTTGTCGTCTCAATCGGCTTGATAGCACGCACCTGCTCAATCTTTCGTGCGATTTGCTTGGAGAATTTATCTTCCCCATATTTAAAGAAAATCCGCACCAAATCATGATAGTCATAGTGATTGACCACTTCATAGGCCGTGAGAGCTGCTGTACGATCCATCCGCATGTCAAGCGGAGCGTCTTTTTTATAGGAAAAACCACGCTCACGCTCATCCAACTGAGGACTTGACACCCCCAAATCATAACAAATCCCGTCAATTTCTTCTACTCCCTGCTCTTTCAAGCGAGCCTGTAAATGGCGGAAATTGTCCTTAATAAAGGTAACCATGCCCTTTTCAATATAAGGAGCCAAGCGTTTTTGGGCATTCAAAATAGCCGTCTCGTCCTGATCAAAGGCATAGAGATGACCCTTTTCGTTTAACTGGCTTAATAAATACTCACTGTGACCTGCTCCACCCAAGGTCGCATCCACATAGATGCCATCTGGCTTCACAGCGAGCTGGTCAATGGTTTCGTGAAGAAGAACTGTTACATGGTGAAATTCATTTATCATATCCTTACTATTATACCACATTCTCCCTTTATTCTCTCTTAAAAATCAATCAAAGAATTATTCCTATTTTTTATCAAATATGGTTGACATTTTTAAAAATAGGAGTTACAATAAAAATGCAAACAAGTCAATTATAATTGACACATTTTCTTTTTTAGGATTTTGTGTCGTATCTATTTTACATAGATTGGAGGTTTAGATGAATCGCGTTGCCTTCTATCGCAAGGAATTAAAACTCTCGCAGCTAGAACTCGCCAAATCTATCGGCGTTTCTAGGCAAACCATAAACATGATTGAAAACAACAAGTACAATCCCACATTGGAACTCTGTATCAATCTCGCCCATGCCCTCAAAACAGACTTAAATGGTCTATTTTGGGAAGAATAGAAAGGAAAACCTATGAACCAGCATAAATACTCTTTTTCACCAAGCCTAAAAACACTTTTAGGAGTGACCGTTAGTCAGCTCATCTTGGCAGCTCTCATCATTGACGGATATCTTCACGGAAAATCCTATGTACTCTTTCCTTTATACATTCCCTTTATCGCCCTGTATACTGGAAAAACAGCTATTCTAAAGAACAATCCAGAAAAACTTCTCCTCTATAACCTGCACCAGATTGTGATAGAATTTACCCTCTTCACCATTTTGACGATCTGTATCGCAGCTGGTACATTCAAACTTTCACTGCTTATTTTCCCAATCCTACTTGCCATCCATATCGTTAGCCTTGGCTACACCATCTGGAACATCAGCAAAAAATAACCAATGAAGGAGAACCACCATAAAAAAAGAAACTTTTATTGAAAAAATGATGAAACGTTTCTATGGCATCGCCGGCCCACTTGATGAGTATAAACACCGAGAAATTGACCGTATCGGCAATATCTGCTTCATTCTTCTCTTTTCGATACTGCTATTTGGAAATCTGATTGCCCTACTTCTATCTGATAAGTATCCTAAAGTGGTCGCTTTTGCCTATCCTATCACACTGACCTTACTCTTATTAACAATGTCAACCTTTGCCTTGGTCAAAGTCCACAGCATGCATTTGGCTGATATTGATAAAGAAGGACTCAACCAAAAAGAACAAGGGCAACTGAAATTTGCGGGACTAAAAGCTGGGCTATTATTTGGAGGGGTACTCTGGTTATACGATGCCTTCTCACAGGAGACAACTCTCTTTGACTCTCTCTTTACTGTAAAAGCAGCTCTCACCTTCTTCATAAGAGCTACACTATTTGGTCTTGCTTGCCAGCTCTATCTTTCTTTTAAAGCGCGAAGGGGACAATCCGAATAACCCCAAACAGTTTACAAAGTGGCAGAATTCCTTTACAATATTCTTTATTAGCAAGAAAATGAGAATTGGAATGAAACAGATTTTACGGCAATTAAAACCCTTTGACTTTATCCTGATTGGCTTGACCCTCCTACTATCTTTTACGCCAGCAGTCTTTACCTATCTCCATAGCAAGCAGCAGACAGATGAACCCTATCTGATTGCTTCGATTCGGATTAATGGCGAGGTGGTTGAAGAATTTAAATTATCAAAAGATACACCCCATAAGGAAGTCACCTACTATCCCAATCCTGGTCAGTACAATATCATTGAAGTAGACGGAGAACGGATTCGTGACAAAGAAGACAATAGCCCTGACCAGATAGCTGTTAATACTGGCTGGATTAGTCGGCCAGGAGAAATTGCTGTCTGCCTCCCACACAATCTCATCATTGAAATCCGTGTCCCTGAAGACCAAGAATCCGATGAAGAGGAAGAATTGATTTTACCGATTTAACTAGAAAAGGTCCTGGAGCAACGTTCAGGACCTTTTAATACTTTATATATAGTTGACTGAGAAAGGAATAGGAACTGCAGATAGAACTGGTGTTCATCAAAGCGGCTGAACGCTGTCCTAACCTTTATTTAACTCACTAAAATACTACTGCTAAGATTAAAACTACTAGATACATCATTGCAAACAAGACAAAACTCTTAACTGCTTCGATAAAAGTTTCGCGTTTGATTTGCTTTTCTAAAAAACGTCCTAGACTCTTGTAAGAAAGAACAGCAACACCACATCCTATCCAAGCCCAATAAGGCAAGAAGCCAAGAAGCGGGTAGAGCAGCCACAAGACCCAAGATAACATGGAAAGGCAGATATAGAGTAACAAACCCTTTTGACGACCAATATGAAATACCAAGGTATGGCGGTCATTTCGAATGTCCTCTTCCAAGTCACACAAGTTATTGGCTAGCATGATATTGGCAATTAAACAGACCAAAGGAAGACTCATCAAGCCAATTTCAAGGAATTTCCCCCAGGCTACTTGCAACTGAAACCATTCGCCCACAAAGCGACTGACTAAAAGTTGATGAGGAGCCTGAACAAAAACAGCTAAAAAGAAAATTCCAAATCCCATTGTTACGCCAGAGAAAATCTCACCGAGTGGCATCCGAGATAAGGGAATTGGTCCAAAGGTGTAGCAGATTCCAATCACGAAACACACGGCACCCAGCGGTAGCAACATCAGGTCCGTCCGCCAAACCAACATGAGCGAAATGGCAATCGAGAAAAACAAGAGAAGAAGAATAATCTCTACCATTTGCCGAAAATCGAGTTGATGACGACCAATGACATTTTCCTCTTTCCGGTAGACCTGATCCTTGGCTTTGACATAGTCCATGGTATTATTAATGGCTGTCGTACACATGTCAAAGCTCAAAACAGCTAGGACAAACAAAAAGGTATTGAGAGGATTAAACACATGATAGCGATACAATGACCACAAAATACCTAGCAGCATAGGAAAAACGCTCGCTACTTTCGTCCGTAATTCGATAAATTCTAAAAAAATCGGTAGGGTAATCCTTCCCTTTTGACTAGTCATTGACAAGATGATACTCCTCATTACTCAATTCAAATCGATCCTTGAGCCCTTTACTAACATGTACCCCGCGGTCTTTATCAATAAAAACTGCTTCTACTCCATCCAGTTGATCGATAAATTCCATCCCCTTATCGATTCCTAAGAGGAACAAGGTAGTGGACAAGGCATCCCCCTGAGTAGAGGTCTTTGTAAAGACGGTTACTCCTGAGATAGTATTTTCAACAGGATAGCCTGTCGCTGGATCCAGAATATGGTGATAGATCACACCATCTACTTCTAAGTAGCGTTCATAGATGCCCGAGGTCACAACAGAGCCATCCACTACATAAACGGAACCAACCACCGTTCCACGTACTTGGTCCGGATCTTGCACTCCTACTTTCCAACCTTCTTTATGGGCAGGGGATGCTCCCATAACAACGACATTTCCCCCTAGGTTGATAATAGCTGTGGTGATCCCTTTCTCAGCAAACAGTTTTTTTAAGCCATCAGCGATATAGCCTTTTGAAATAGCTCCCAACTCCAAAACCATGCCCTCTTTTACTGCGACTGTCTGATTTTTTTTGTCTAGCTGGACATCTTGGTAATGAATATGCGGTAAGGCCGCTTTGATTTCTGCATCGCTCGGTTTGCGTGCATCTTCTGAGCCGATTTTCCACAGATTATTAACCGCTCCTATTGAGACATCAAAACGCCCCTGACTCTTTTCACCCATTTCCAAGGCACGTTCAATCAATTCAAAAGTGCGTGGGTCTACTTTCACCGCTTCTTTTCCTGCAGCCTGATTGATTCGGTAAATATCTGAACCTTCCAAATTCGTCGATAAGAGTCGCTCCATCTCTTTTACATAGGCAATCCCCTCTTCCAAGGTCTCTTCTTGCTCCTTATGATAGATACTAATTTGGACAACTGTATGAAGCAACGTTTCTGTGCGAGTCAGCGGTTTTTCGACGATAGGTAAGCCATCTTTTGCTACCTGTTTAGGTTGACAAGCTACTAGAAAAAGCATACAAACAAGCAAGGGAAGGGCTAGCCATTTCCATCTCATATTCTCATTCTCCTTTACTTTTTAATAGAATAACATATACCATTGTATCATCTTCTCACTAAAAATCCACTAGAAAAGAGGCTGGGATATATGTGCTCAGCCTCCTATTTTCATCTATTCTATGCCAGATTATTTATCAAGCATTACTTTAGCAGTGTCACCTTTTTCAGCTGCAGCAAGGAGGGCTTTTGCACTCTTCTTGAAGTCCTCTGAAGTATGACTCGCACCAGAAACAACTTCTACTGCTTCGACATCTTGTTTTTCAACTAATCCAGCGTTCAATTTTTCAATTGCTTCTTTCGCAGAAACACCCGCTTTTTCGCTCATCATTTTGTTGTATTCTTCGTTTGCAGACTTCATCTTACCATCTTTGTCTTCGTAATCAAACTTAGATTCAGTAATTTTACCGTCTTTTACAGTGATTGTGTGAACAATCTTGTATCCACGATCGTCAGCACCAGATTCTGCTGAATACATGCCGTCTTTCAATTCACCCATCATTTTTGCTTCTGATGAAGACATGCTTGTCTCAGATGAAGACATGGCAGTTTCAGATGAAGACATCATTGTGTCTTTCTTTTCTTCTTTGGCACCACATGCTACTAGAGCAAAAGCAGCTGCTAAAACTGCAACACTTTTCAAAACGACTTTTGTTGTTTTCATTATAAATAGAACTCCTTTTTCAAACTTCAGTTCACAAGCTGAAGCGTTTTCTTACTTTATAAGCATATACCATTTTTGCAAAAATGTCCAACGTTTTTTACAAATTTAATTAAAATTTAAGATTTGAGCCCGTATCAAGCTGACCACTTTAGCATTTTTTCAACCAGCCATTTCCAGTCAATTTCTCGTCCAGGCTTGGTACCAATGGATGAAATATAGTTTTCCATTTTGACGAGATAGGCCTGCATCAACTTCTCTGTTCGATTTTGTGCCTGGGTCTGGTTCATTTTCTCAACCAAGCTCTCAAGTGTATCCAAGCTACCACTCTCAATACTATCGACCAAATCTTGATGAATGCTCCTATCCTCTTCAATGGCAAACAAGAGAGGGGCTGTATAGATGCCATTTTGGATATCTTGTAGAGCTGGTTTCCCTGATTCTTGGAGCGTCAAATGGTAGTCAATCAGATCATCACGCAGTTGAAAGGCCATGCCAAAAGAACGTCCTGCTTGAAAGGCTCGGTGTGTTTCCCGAATTCTTCCAGTTGCCTGAAGCACTCCCAATTGACAAGCTATCCCAAATAAGAAAGCAGTCTTGCCCTGAATCTGTTTTAAATAGCGTTTCATTGTCATCTGTGGATTAAATTGATTCATGAGCTGCGATAGCTCCCCAGCTAAAATGCCTTCGATAAGTTTTTCATTGACAGGTGTCATCTTTTGCTGTTCTAATCCTTGCATCTTGATTCCTTTTGCTAGGAGGCGGCCTGCGTAAGCCATTAGATAATCTCCTGCATAAATGGCAATGCGATTTGAAAATTGACGGTGAGCAGCACGGATTCCTCGACGCACATCTGCCTCATCAATGACATCATCATGGATCAGGGTTGCCAGATGCAACACCTCCACGTAAGCAGCAAAATAGAGCTTTTCAGGTCTAATCTCTCCGTCTACAGCTTGGGCAAACAAAAGGCACAAACCAGAACGTAGGTATTTCCCAGGCGCTTCCATATATTCTACAATCTTTTCACGCACAGTTGGATGAATCATCTTCATCTCTGTCACCATAATGCGCTTGACTTGTTCTAAGCCTCTTTGTATTTCTGGATGATTCTCCCAAATTTGATGTACCACAATTCTCCTACTTCATCGAAAAAGGACTATTCAGCAAACTCTCATTTCGTTTTTTGAATAGTCCTTATCATTTTTATTGTTTTTCAATGATAATGGAATTAAGAACCACTATTCATTATCGTTTTTCTTTTACAGTGTAAATATGCTTGGGCTTGCCATAAATCTTCTTATCAAGGAAGCGACCCAACCATGGCATAATCCAGTAATCAAGACCAAAGGCACGGCCTGCACCATTCATCAATGAAATGGCTACTGGAATGAACCAGATGTTGACCCAGTAGAACATACCTGAAAGGCTAAACATCACCACCAAGGCTACTGTTGCTGCGCTGACAATCCAGACAAAGGCCCCTGCAATCAAGGCAAGACCAATTCCGATTTCAGCAATGGTCATGAATTTTTGCATAAAGAGGGCAACTTCTTGGTTTGGCATCATGAATTGCATGATTGACGCAAACCAATCTGGCATGCCATCCAAAACAGTCATAGGTTGCTCGCCATAAGCATAGCTAAGCCCAAAAATAGCGTGGGCTGTTTCAGCGACTGCTTGAGAAGCACCAGAAGTTGCTTCAGCAGCTGAAGCACCCGATACAGGGTCTGCTAACCATGGGAATGGGAAGACAACTTGATCTCCCAACCATGAAGTCGTACCAAAGAGACCAAAAGCCTTCTTAACCCCTTCATAGAGCCACACAGAACCATAGAAAACACGGAGCGGTGCTGACCAGAGAAGATTTCCCTTCCCTGATGTATGGCCACCAAAGATATTGCGTTTGTTCTTAATGTCGAAGAATTCATGACGGACATAAGAGCCCATATAGAAGAAACTACGAATGCTAAAGAAATAAATCAAGTTGACCATATGCTTCACAAACATCGCCATAAAGCCTGACATATGGTATTTCCCCATCAAGAAGGCAACTCCATAGCGAGAACCGATTGAGACCATGAATCCATCGTATTTCCCTTTGTAGCTATGTTTTTCACCGCCAGTAATAGCAGCGATAATGTTTTGCGCAGCAGTATGTCCAGTTTGTTCAGCAGCTTGAACGATTTGCGGTGTTGGTCTGCCATCATTTCCTGGTTCTTCATAGTAAACCAAGTCACCTGCTACATAGACATTTTCCTTGCCTTTAGCTTCCATGTATTCGTTGGCAACCAAGCGGCCTGCACGTGCTTTTTCAATTCCAAACTCGCTTGCATCGCTATTTGCTTGTACACCTGCTGTCCAAATAGAGGTATAGGTTGGAATTTCACGACCTGATGAAAGGACCAATTTGTCTGCTTCAACAGCTGCAACTCCGTCACCAAGTACCAATTCAACACCTTTTTTCTCAAGGTATTTACGTGTCTTGACTTGTTCTTTTTCAGTGACCATTTGCAAGATATTTGGCATTGCTTCAATCACTTTAAGTGAGAACTCTGCTGGATCTAGTTTAAATTCACGTGCCAAGATTGGTACCCAATCAATCAGCTCACCAATCATCTCAATACCAGTGAAACCTGCACCGATAACTGTAAAGGTTAAAAGAGCACGGCGTTTTTCTTCGTCATGTTCGCGCATAGCACGGTAGCAAGAGTCAATAATATGATCATGCAAGCGCTCTGCTGCTTCGATAGACCAGAGCGTAAAGCCATTTTCCTTAACACCTTTAATACCAAAGTCGTTCGCTTCTCCACCCATAGCAAGTAAGAGATAATCAAACGGCAAGGTTTGGTGCTCAGCGATGACCTGCTTTTTGTCATAGTCAATCTCAACAACCTTGTCAGTCACTAGATTAACTTTTGGATACTTGTTAAAAATACGTTTCAAATCGTATTTAATTGCATCTTTTTCCACACGTCCAGCTGCCACCTCATGCAACTCTGTCATATAGGTATGGAATGAATTTTTATCAATCAAGGTGACGGTAACATCATCGTTTTTCTTGAAATTTTTCCCAAGTAGGCGTGCTGCTGCAATCCCTGCATAACCAGCTCCTACAATCACAATATTTTTAGTCAAAACATAACCTCCGATAAGTTTGTCTGTTTTTTATCAGGCTCCATTATACACTTTTTTGACTAATTAGACAATTGAAGCGCTCGTTTTTTACCAATGATTTTCCACGGCAAATGCATGAAGAAAGTACAGTTTTCAGAAATCGAGTTTTCAATTGTTGGTGTTAGTACTTAGAAAAAATCAAGTCGTTAACGAGAGAAAATGTACTATTTCTTTCAAAAAAGTTACAACATGATTAAAAAATTGCACTTATCAAAAATTAGGATAGGTGCATTTTTTCATGCGTTTGTCCTACGATTTGACGGAAAAGACTTGCATATCTCCTCCAAAACAGATAGTATATAGGATATGAAGTTTGTCATCTGATTGCTGTATTGTAAGGCAGACTTTGAATAGAGAACGCTTATGAATTCAAAACATCAAACCGTATTATTTATTACCATGCTAGCTGCTCAGGCAGTCGTTATTTCTTTGGTAGAGAGACTGATCCCAACCCCCTTCTCCTTTGCTCCTGGAGCGAAACTTGGACTTGGAAATCTCATCAGTCTCATTGCTATTTTCACTCTTCCAGCTAGAGACAGTGTCAAAGTTGTCAGCATTCGCTTACTGATTTCTACTTTCTTAGGCGGAACATTTTCAACTTTTTTGTATGGATTTGCTGGAGTTACACTCAGTTATATTGGTATGCTATCTGCTAAGCAACTCGGGCCAAACCGGGTCAGCGCCATCGGTATTTCTATCCTAGGGGGCATGCTTCATAATATTGGACAGCTCCTCGTTTTTGCTCTGATTGGTCAATCTCTCTTGGTCCTCAACTATCTACCCATCTTATCCTTTACTGGTATCCTGTCTGGTTTTCTCGTTGGTCTAACAGCCAACTACCTCCTCCAAAAAGTTGGTCCCTTGCGTCACTATAATCAAATCATTTTAGCGGAATGGAAATAGGCTAGCGAAGAAATGCTCGCTAGCCTCCTCGAATAGAATGTTGATTTATCAACGTTTTACAAACCAGACAATCCTCGCTTTTTGATTTTCAAGCTCAGGTATCAATAGTCACTTCCCTGACTATTGATATGCGTCAAACTGCTAAAGCTATACAAAGAAGAACGGACGAATACTTTTGTTTCAGCTTCTTCTTCGTTCATTTTTGCTAATTTATGCTACAATAGCCTCATATCTACTATACGAGAGGGAAATATGTCTTCTTTTAGTTTAAAATTCACACCGAGCCAACGGATTGTCCTCAGTTTTGCAGGCGTTATTCTGATTGGCTCGCTCCTCTTATCTTTACCCATTTCACAACTGGCTAGTTCGGAAGCTAGATACTGGGATCATCTGTTTACAACTATTTCCATGGTCTGTGTGACAGGATTGTTTACCGTTCCTGTTGCACAGACCTACAATACGCTAGGGCAGTTCATCTGCATGGTCTTAATTCAAATCGGTGGGCTGAGCTTGATTAGTTTCATCGGACTGTTTGCCCTAAGAGGGGGGCGAAAGCTCAGTTTCATCAATATGGCTACGCTACAAGAGAGTTTTAATGTGACCGAAACCAAGCATTTCCGTAGCTTTATCAAATCTGTCTTTGGTTTTACCTTTGCAATTGAAACAGTGGGCGCTTTTATACTTGCCTTTCAGTTCGTACCTGAATTTGGCTGGCAACGTGGACTTTTTTCGGCTTTCTTTGTAGCTGTTTCTGCCTTTTGCAATGCTGGATTTGATAACTTTGGTGCTACTAGTCTGGTGAATTATGCAGCTAATCCACTAATTAATCTAACGATAGCTTCCCTGATTATTATGGGTGGACTCGGATTTTCGGTCTGGTTTGATATGCAGACAAAAATTCAAAAACACTTGGGTTTTCGCAAATTAAGTTTCCATACCAAGGTTGTCCTAACCATGACATCTGTCATTCTGCTGCTTGGGACCCTACTGACTCTGTTGACAGAATATCGAAATCCTGATACGATTGGCTCCTTATCCTTGCCACAAAAGGTCTTGGTTAGCTTTTTCCAAACTGTTACCATGCGGACAGCTGGCTTTGCTTCGATTGACTACACAAAGGCCAATCCTGTCACCTTGCTACTCTATACCTTTCAAATGATGTTGGGCGGGGCACCTGGTGGAACGGCTGGAGGTATCAAAATCACAGCTTTTTTGACTGTTATCCTCTATGCGAGAAGCGAAATTATTGGTCTGCCTCATACCAATTTCAAGGCACGAACCATTGATGATGAAACCATTCGAAAAGCATTTGCAACCTTTATTGTGTTCATTATGATTTTTCTAGTAGGACTCTTTGCCATTAGTATGACAGACCCTCAAAAGCCCATGATTTTTCTAATTTTCGAAGTTATGTCAGCCCTAGCAACTGTTGGCGTAACCGCAAATCTGACTCCACAACTATCGCAACTTGGACAGCTGGTAATCATGGCACTCATGTTTTTTGGCCGAATTGGACCAATGTCGATTTTAATCAGTCTTTCTTCACGGAAATTATCAAAGAAAGAGACCCTGCAATATGCTAAATCATCTATGATTGTATAACGGAACTTGGGCTAAAACGCTCGTGTTTTGTTAATTGAATCCGGACTAAAAACTTATAAAGATAGAGACATGCATGTTCTAGCTTTTGTTAATCACAGCTTGTAGCTCCCTTTAGGGATTGATTGCCGTAGCTGCTACGAGCTTACTCGTTCTACAGATACGGATGCCCTAGGGGTATACTTTGCTCTCGACGTCCTTTGTATCCTGTTTTTAACTGAACTCGGGCTAAAAGCTCGGAAAAGAGATAAATGCTCCTAGAAGCTTGTGCTTCTTCGTCGTATTTCCTATTTTTCATTCGCTTTTTAACGCCCTCGTATCTTACGTAATTGAACTCGGGCTAAAAGCTCGGAAAAAAGATAAATACTCCTAGAAGCTTGTGCTTCTTCGTCGTATTTCCTATTTTTCTTTCGCTTTTTTAACGCCCTCGTATCTTGATTTAAGGAGATTTTATGAAAACGCAAACGATTGGCATTTTAGGTCTTGGTGTATTTGGTACCACCATTGCTAAAACCTTACACCATTACGATTGTAATATTATTGCTGTAGACAACCATGCAGATCGTATCAATCAACTTGAAATGATCTTAACAAAAGGAATTGTAGGAGATATTACAGACAAGGATTTGCTACGCGCAGCAAGGATTGACAGCTGTGACACAGTGATTGTCGCTACCGGTCGCAACTTGGAATCAAGTGTCCTTGCGGTTCTCCACTGTAAGGCTCTCAATGTCCCAAAAGTCGTTGCTAAGGTAAAAAGCAAAACAGCAAAAGAAGTGCTCTTAAAAATCGGAGCAGACCGAGTGATTTCTCCAGAAAGAGAAACTGGTGTATCCCTAGCTAAGCATCTTCTTCACCGTGATACAACGGATTTGATTGAATTAGATGGGGATGTCAGTATTGTTGAATTTCATGCCCCTAAAAAATGGATTGGCAAAAGTTTAGCCCAACTCCAGCTACGCCAGCACTACAATCTCAATATTATTGGCTACCGCGATGCACAAACCAATAAATTAAATGTGCAATTTTCACCAGACTATACCTTTAACGAGCACGAATTGATTATGGCTGTAACTGATAACCATACTGTTGATCACTTTGAGGAATACACAAATAAACTATAGGTTTCAGGCAACAAAACCGATTACCTTCATTCAAGTATTTAAACAAGTCGATGTAGCTACCACAGTCCCGTAAACCGTCGCTACCCGAATTTAGACGAGGATTGTCGGATTTTTACACATTGACAAGCCTAGAAATAACGGAGTGGGGAAAAGCGATTGCTAGAAAATCATGTTCAAGTCTCACGCTCTTCTACTCTTTACAAAGGAATTTTTATGCAGGATTTAACCCAAGGCAAACCAATTCGCGTGATTTTACGCTTTACTGTGCCACTGTTAATTGGCAGTTTTTTTCAATTAGCCTATAATTTTGCAGATAGTATTATTGTAGGACATACCCTAGGAAAGGTCGCTTTTGCCAGTGTCGGAGCTACTGGGAGCATTGTCTTTCTCATTCTTGGCTTTGCACAAGGCTTAACCAGCGGACTGACCATTGTCACTGCTCAACGGTTTGGAGCAAGCGATTTTGACGGAGTTAAAAAAAGTTTTGTCCATGGACTCTTTTATTCTCTTTGGGTTAGTCTTGTTTTGACCGTTTTAGCCCTCACCTTTCTACGTCCTCTACTCATTTTCATGCAGACTCCTGAGGAATTACTTCCCCATTCGCAACAGTTTTTAACAGCCATCTTTGGTGGGACGATTTTCTCTGTGCTGTTTAACTATCTATCTAATCTCATCCGTAGTCTCGGTGATTCAACTACACCGCTAATTGCTCTTATTATCGCCTGTTTCATCAATATTGCCCTTGACTTTCTCTTTATTTTAAATGTCGGATTGGAGGTATTCGGAGCAGGTCTAGCAACGATTACAGCTCAAGCCTTTTCTGTCCTTTATCTTGCCATTTATATTTATAAAAAAATTCCTTATTTCCATATCACGAAAGCAGACATTCGATTAGACCGAAAAAATCTAATCAAACATGCTCAATTAGGATTTCCCATGGCTTTTCAAGCTAGCATTATCGCTATTGGCGCCATTACCTTACAGGTCATGCTCAATCAATTAGGCACCAATGCTATAGCAGCTCAAGCCATTGCTAGTAAGACTGACCAACTCGCCATGCTCCCAATGATTAATCTTGGCTTGGCAGTCTCAACCTTTACTGCTCAGAATTATGGAGCCAGGCTGTACTCGCGAATTTTAGAGGGCCTAAAAAAGGCGGTTTTGATTGATATTGCATGGGCTATTATCTTTGCCATCTTACTAGTGGCAGCAAATCGATTTTTCTCACGGCTGTTTCTAGCAGACGGCAATCAAGAAGTCTATTCTCTCGCACTAGTCTACTATATTATTAATGGCTCTTGCTACTGGATTTTATCAATTCTCTTTGTCTTACGGAGTTTCATCCAAGGACTTGGCAGAGGCTTTGTCCCAACTCTAGCAGGTATCATGGAATTAGTCATGCGGGCCGGTGTTGCCATTGCCGGACTGATCTATTTCGGCTTTTATGGTGTTGCTGCAGCCAATCCTGCTGCTTGGATCGGAAGCGTTCTGGTCTTGGTCCCAAGTAGTATTATATTGACAAGAAAACTAGGCCAAGGGCAAATCGAATAATCCTACTCTACGAAAATCAACATCTGACTAGGCAACGAAACTGCAGGGGTATCGGAGGTTATGCTGAAGGAGTCTGTTCCCCCCTCTTATTTCCAACCTTCAACAGTCCGGTGGACTAGTGTTAGCCGAGGATTATAACATAATCCTTATTTCCAACCTTCAACAGTCCACCGGACTAGTGTTAGCCAAGGATTATGTTATAATCCTTATTTCCAACCTTCAACAGTCCACCGGACTGTTGAAGCAAGGTGAGTGAACGAGAGCAGATTTTGATTTTTAACGAGTATTAGCACAAAACAAAACCAGCTAGATTCTTGCTAGCTGGTTTTCATCTGTTATGAATGAGGGTCATCTAGGCTTCTGCCATGCAGTCCTTTTTCGCGTTGGACTTGTTTGAGTTTCTCTGGAGTTATATCGTTGCCCGCTTCATCGACAATTTTGATCCCTTCGACATGGGCCCGAACACTACGGCGATAGCCTTCGATATACTCTTCTCGGAGGGCTGCTTGTTCTTTTAATTCCTCTTCTGTCAAGCCTGTTTCTTTTTTCTTTCTGGCCAATTCATTGATACGATCAATTTTTGCTTGTTCCATTTTTTCTCCTACTTGGTATTGATTTGGTTAAATTGTGCAACTTTCTGTGCTTTATGAGTGAGGGTTGCAAGCAAGGCCAAGCGATTGTTCTTCACAGCTTCATCATCTACCATGACCATGGTATTGTCAAAGAAAGCGTCAATCAGAGGCTGAAGTCCAAAGAATTGTTGGATATTTCCTGCCAAATCTTGGGTGAAGGTAAGTCCTGCCACTGCATCTGCTAGGGCTGTTTCTGCTTCATTTTCAAAGAGACTGCTATCTACTGCAACAGCTGCCGCTGCTTTTTCTGCCAAATTAAAGACACGAGAAAGACTTTCAACGGCTGATTTGAAAGTAGCTGTTTTCGCCTGTTCTGCCAAGATACGAGCTGTTTCAACCATATCGCTGACCACAAAGTTTGTGCTATTTAAGACTGCTGTCACAATATCTTTCGGAACGCTCTTATCGATCATTTTCTCTACACGAGCACGGAAGAATTCAAGAACCTCTGCCTGATGTTCATAAGTAAGGCTATCATGCTCTAGGGCATAAAGTTTTTCAACCAATTCATCGATTGCAATCGTCCAGCCAAAGGCTTCCAAAATCCGCACCACACCTTGGGTTGCACGACGAAGGGCATAGGGGTCGTTTGAACCACTTGGAATAAGACCAACTGAGAAGAAAGACAAGATTGTATCCAGTTTATCAGCAAGCGCTAATACCGCACCGACCTTGGTTTCAGGAAGAGCACCTTCTGCACTATTTGGCAAATAATGTTCCCGAATAGCGGCTGCAACGGCTGGGGTTTCGCCTGCAAGAAGTGCGTATTTCTCCCCCATAATCCCTTGCAATTCGTCAAATTCGCCAACCATGCCTGTCAATAGGTCAAATTTATAGATAGTAGCTGCACGCGCGAGATCTGTTTTTTCTTCCTCAGAAAGCCCAGCTTGACTAGCCAAAAGGTTACTAATGGCAGCTGTACGTGCCATGTGTTCATATAATGAGCCAATTTTTTCATGGAAGGTCACGGCTTTTAAGCGTTCCACAAGGTCCGCAATCTGTAACTTCTGGTCTTCCCGCCAGAAGAATTCACCGTCTTCCAAACGTGCTACCAAGACTTTCTCATTTCCCTTAATGACATTGGCCAGAAATTCCGCATTTCCGTTACGGACAGAGATAAAGTTCGGCAAGAGTTTACCGTCCTTGTCTCGGACAACAAAGTAGCGTTGGTGATTTTTCATGGAAGTAACCAAGACTTCCTCTGGAACAGCAAGATACTTAGCATCAAAAGCTCCCATAAAAGCAGTTGGGTATTCGACCAAGTTCAAGACTTCATTCAGTAACTCTTGATCAATTTCAACGACTACGTTTTGTGCCGTTTCAATCGCCTTGATTTGCTCTACAATCATTCTCTCACGCTCTGCGCTGTCTGTAATCACAAATTCCTTACGCAAGTCGTCTTCATAACTATCTGCTGTCGCAATTTCCGTTTCCTGTCCGAGGAAGCGATGACCACGGCTGACACGACCTGATGGAATATCAAGGAAATTCATCTCAAGTGCTTCATCATCCAAGAGAGCTGTCAAGGTATGAACCGGACGGATATAGTCAAATGTATTTGAAGCCCAGTGCATGCTGACTGGGAAAGTCATCGAAGCAAGAACGTCTGGAATGCCTGCTAAAACTTCCTTAGCTGTCTTTCCTGTCTCATGCTTGGTCACATAGACATACTCTTCTCCCTTGATTTCACGGAAAGTAATATCAGCTGTTGTCAACCCTTTACCACGGACGAATCCTTCCGCAGCCTTGGTAAAATGACCATCCGCATCTAAGGCAATCTTCTTACTTGGCCCTTTAAAGTCCTCTGTCAAATCTTCCTGTTGGTCTGCCAAACCACGCACACGAACTGCCAAACGACGAGGTGTCGAAAACATCTGGATTTCTTCAAAAGCCAAACGATTGTCTGTCAAAAATTGTGCCATGCGGTCTTTCAACTGCACCATAGCAGGCGTTACAATGTAAGCTGGAATTTCTTCTAACCCAAGTTCTACTAGTAAATTTTTCGTCATCTTATTCTGCCTCCTTCTCTAATAATTGCGCTCTTGTTGCCTCATCCAAAAGTGGATAACCAAGACGTTTTCTTTCTGCTACAAAGGTCTTTGCAACCACACGCGCCAAATTTCGAATACGTGCAATGTAACCTGCCCGCTCGGTTACGGAAACTGCCCCACGGGCATCCAATAGGTTAAAGGTATGCGAACATTTCAAGACATAGTCAAAGGCCGGGTGAACCAAATGCTCATCCAAACAACGTTTTGCCTCGGTTTCAAATTTCTCAAAGTTAGCGAGCAACAAATCTTGGTCACTGATTTCAAAGCTGTATTTTGAATGCTCATATTCTGGCTGAAGGAAGATCTCACCGTATTTCACTCCGTCTGCCCACTCAATGTCATAGACTGAATCAACTTCTTGGATATAAGAAGCCAAGCGTTCCAAACCGTAGGTTACCTCAGCCGTAACTGGACCTGTCGCTAGACCTCCAACCTGTTGGAAATAGGTAAATTGTGTGATTTCCATTCCATCAAGCCAAACTTCCCATCCTAAACCTGCTGAACCAGTTGAAGGATTTTCCCAGTTGTCTTCTACAAAACGGATGTCGTGCTCCAAAGGATTAATCCCAAGACGCTCTAGCGATTCCAAATACAATTCTTGAATATTGCTTGGACTTGGTTTCATGACCACTTGGAATTGGTGGTGCTGATAGAGACGGTTAGGATTTTCTCCGTAACGACCGTCTGCTGGACGACGACTTGGCTCAACATAGGCTGCATTCCAAGGTTCAGGACCAATAGCACGCAAGAAGGTATAGGGACTCATTGTTCCTGCTCCTTTTTCTGTGTCATAGGCCTGCATCAACATACAGCCCTGCTCATTCCAAAATTGTTGCAAGGTCAGAATAATTTCTTGAAAGGTTAATTTTTTAGACATTGGTTTCTCTCTTTCTTAATGGTTATCATTTGCGATGTTTTCTTTTAAAAACAAGTGCATAGTCTAGGCAATTCGCCATGGCGATTGCCGTTAGTTGCTCGAATATTTATGTTTATTAGCAACGTTGGCTAGGTGAAAGGTTATTTTTTTAGATATTGTGTTTCCTCTTTCTATTTGATAATGGACGATACGATTTGAAGAAATGTAGGATAGAGAGGTTTATGTATCCGTATCTGTAAAACATATATGGTAGATTGAGAACGGAACACGGGCTAAGAGCTGTGTAAAAAAGAGACGCAGGTGTTCCAACTTTAGTTGGTTACAGCTGAGGCTCCCTTTAGTGGGGACGCAGATGTTCCAGCTTTAGCTGGTTACAGCTGAGGCTCCCTTTAGGGATAAGTCTCCCTAGAGTCTACTGGCTCTTCGTCAGACTTCCTATTTTCACTTTGTGCTTTATACGCCCTCGTATCTTATGAAGGAATAGGACAAGGCAAGGAGCTGCAGATAGAACTGGCATTTATCAATACTCTATAAAAATCAACATCTGACTAGCTTCCACAATTGAGAATTGTGGAAGGTTGGAAATAGAACGAGCACAGCTCGCCCCTTTGAACCACTAGTTCGGACTAATGGTAGCTGAGGATTAGTGCATAATCCTTATTTCCAACCTTCAACAGTCCACAGGACTGTTGAAGCAAGGTGAGTTAACAACGTCAGATTTTGATTTTTGACGAGTAAAAGCGACTGAACGATGTCCTAACCCTTATTCATTCACTATAGTACAGCAAAAAACGCGCCAACACTCCTATGTCTCCATAGGGGCGTTGAAACGCGGTTCCACCCTAATTTATTACTTCATTTTGTTCTTAAAAACAGCTAGAAAGCGCCAATCACTCTTACTTCCGTTTGGCTTTCACTATCCCAAACTCGCTATAGGTTGTATCAAGAGACCCTCTTTCTTACATGTTAGTATAACAGAAAATTTCTCCGCTGTCTATTAAAAATTCATATGGTTTCTAAATTTAGAAGCTGTCATCTATCAGACAAAAGGCAGATTAGAAATTGACTTCATCAGGGTTATAGGCGCCTGTCACCCCTGTAATAGCTGTGATTGCGACCAAGTCTTTGTCGGACAACTGAAGATCTTCAAAATCTAAATTTTCTACGATTCGACTATCTGTCACCGATTTTGGCAAAGGTAAAAAACCTTGTGCCCATGACCAAGCTAGAGCAACTTGGGCTACTGTTTTCCCATATTTTTCAGCCAACGCAAGCATGGTTGGATGCGTAAATAATTCTCCACGACCAAGCGGACTCCAGGCTTCGATAACGATTTTTTTCTCACGGCAATAGGTCACAATCTCATCTTGGTAAACACCTGGTGCAAGACGAATTTGATTGACAGCAGGGACAATAGTTGCGGTTTTTAAGAGTTCATCCAGATGATGAATCATGAAATTGCTGACACCAATCGAGCGAATTTTCCCTTCTGCAACCAATTCTTCCATTGCCCGCCAAGCATCTGCATTTGCCTTTTGCCAGCGATCCCGAATACCTGCTGGATTTGGCCAATGAATAAGATACAAATCAAGATAGTCTAACTGTAATTTTTCCAGAGAGTCAGCAAAGGCTATTTTTGCTTCTTCATAGCCATGCGCATCGTTCCACAATTTTGTTGTAATATAGAGCTCTTCTCGTGCAATACCCGAATCCTTAATCGCACGTCCAATACTTTCTTCATTTCCATAAAAAGCTGCTGTATCAATATGACGATAGCCTACTGCTAAAGCCTTGCGCACTGCATTATAAACTTCTTCTCCATCCTTTGATAAATAGGTTCCAAAACCAAGAGCTGGAATGGTGAGACCATTATTCATTGTATAAGTCTTCATATTTTCCTCCACGATGTAATACTCATTTATACTCACGAAAATTTATAAATAGTCCAGGAAACTGCTCATAGCATAACGAGCTAACGAAGAATACTTTCAATTTTCAAGGAGTATATTTAGTATATCAAAAAACCAAGCATCTAGCTTGGTTTTACTTATGACTAATTTTTCGAGTAATCAAGTCACCCACAAATTGGATAACAAAGATAAAAATCAGAATAAGAAGTGTCGCAAGGAAAGTAACATCATCATTTGACCGCAGATAGCCATATGAAAGAGCCACTTGTCCCAAACCGCCTGCTCCGATTGCACCAGCCATAGCTGTGTAGCCCACAAGGGAAATCAAAGTTAGAGTGGTTACGCGAATCAAGTCTGGCAGCCCTTCACGGAAATAAACCATAATCAAATCACCAAAGGTTGCACCAGAAGCCTGTGCTGCTTCAATAACCCCTCCATCAAGCTCAGACAAAACAACTTGAACTTGACGAGCAAAGAAAGGATAGACCGATAGAGACAATGGCACTAAGGCAGCATTCATTCCGATAGAGGTTCCCACTATAGCCCTGGTTAATGGCGAAATAGCTGAGAGCAAAATGATAAAGGGAATTCCACGTAAAATAGAAGCAACCTTATCCAAAATCCAAAAGGCTACACGGTTTTCGGCAATCCCGCGAGGACCTGTTAAGACAAGGAACAAGCCTGAAATCAAGCCCATCGCCCCACCGATTCCAAAGGAAACAAAGGTCATATAAAAGGTACTGTAAATCGCTGTTCCCCAACCAGTTTGGCCACCCCAGCCCATTTTATAAATATGGGGAAAATTGGCCTGAATCCATGAAAGCACTTCATTCATCCTAATACTCTCCTTTCAAAATCGTCACCTCGACCTTAGCTGTCGTAACAGCTGTCAAGGCTTCGCGCAACTGTTCTCTATGTCCCGATAAAATCAAGACCATTTCGCCAACAGGGGTATGGTCTAAAATTTCAATGTTACCGTACAAAATATTTGCAGACACCTGATAGGTCTTGTATAAATCGTTGATAATGGCTGTATCCGTTGCAGAACCCGCATACTTGAACTGCACTAAGAGACTATCTTCAGGAAGATGTCGAACGATGTCTTGCTGATAAATTTTAACCAAGGCTTCATCAATTCCTGTTGCTGTTTTGATAAAGTCTTGTGTCAACGGCTCTTTTGGATGGGTGAAAATCTCCAAAACAGACCCCTCTTCGATTAGGCTACCGTCCTGCATGACAGCTACACGGTTACAAATATCCTTGACAATCTGCATTTCATGCGTAATCATGACAATGGTCAAGCCCAATTTTTCATTGAGTTCTTGCAACAAGGCCAAAATCTGCTTGGTTGTTTTTGGGTCAAGGGCAGATGTCGATTCATCTGAAATCAAAATCTTCGGATCATTTGCAAGGGCACGAGCAATGGCTACACGTTGCTTTTGACCACCGGATAATTGCGCTGGATAATTCTCTGCACGATCTGCCAAGCCAACCAAGTCCAATAGTTTAGCAACCTTGGCCTTCTTTTCTTCCTTAGACAAACCAGAATGTTTTAAGGCAAAGGCCACATTTTCAGCAGCCGTCATCTGAGCCATGAGATTGAAATGTTGAAAAATCATTCCAATTTCACGACGTTTGGTCCGCAATTGAGCTGAATTTAAGGTCACTTTATTCCCTTCAAAAATCACATCATCATTGATACAAATGCGACCAGCTGTTGGAACCTGCAAAAGATTAATCACCCGCACCAAGGTTGACTTTCCAGCACCAGAATAGCCAACAATCCCATAAATATCTCCTTGCTTAATATGAATCGTCACATCTTTTACCGCTTCAATTGTGCGTTTTTTTTGATGAAAGGTCACATCAATATGATCTAGTGTAATAATCTCCTTACTCATAACTTGCAATTAACTCCTCTACTAACTCAATATGGCTATAATAATCTGCAAGGCTAACATTTTCATCACCTGCATGATCGCGACTATTGGCATTTCCGATTCCAAAGCCTGCAATTGGTACACCTAAAGCATGAAAGACTGTATGCATTGGTCCAGTACCTGGTGAAGTTGGCAAAACAGCTACTCCTTCTGGTGTCAAGCGTTTTGCAAGCTCAATCACGTTCAAAATAGACGGAGCTGACATATCGCTACGGTAACTCATTTCTCCCAAAGTAAAAGTCACTTCAACCTGTTCAAAACCATGACTAACTAAGTGCTTGCGAATCTTATCCAAGACATCCTGCGGTTCTAAACCTGGTACGAGGCGAACTTCCATTTTAGCACTAGCCTCAGCAGGGATAATCGTTTTTACTCCTTGCCCTAAATAACCTGTTGAAAATCCTTCAATCGTAATAGACGGCTCGAAAAAGAGACGTTTTAAAAATGCTGCTCTCTCGGTTTCTAAAGTTGGTAAGGTCAATCCATAAAGCTCTGTCACTGACTCGCTACTTGCTAGAGCAAATTCTTCAACCAAAGCCAACTCGCGTTCATTTGGCTCTTCTACCTGTTCATAAATCCCTTCAACCAAAATACGACCATCACGATCTCGCATAGATTGCAGAGCTGCCATAAGGTGCCAGCTAGCTGAATCAATCACACCACCATAAGAGGAATGAATGTCTCGCTCTGCACTCTTAACCGCCACATCAAAGGTCACAATTCCCTTATTTCCACCAGCAATTTCCAGTTGACCTAAGATATTTCGAGCGCCCTGTTCCCAGACTAACAAATCAGCTCCAGCCAAGTGAGAACGGTGTTTTTCCAAATACTTATCCAAATCAACCGAAGCAGATTCTTCCGCACCTTCCATGATAAAGATGATATTGACAGGTAGTGTCTCATGATTAGCTAGGTATTTTTGGACAGCAGATAAGCGAGCTGTAATATGGCCCTTATCATCATCTACACCGCGACCATACATGTAACCGTTCCGCACACTGACTTCAAATGGTTGGTCTGTCCAAACCTGATCACCATCTGCTGGAACCGTATCATAGTGATTATAGAAAATCAGTGTTTTCGCATTTGGTGCTGAACTGGTAAAGGTTGCCATGACAAAAGGAGCTGCATAGCTATCATCCAAAATGACCTCGGCCCCTGCTTCTTCAAAGATTTCTTTCAGATAGGTCGCAACGTCCAACAAGCCAACTTGCTGGGCAAAAATCGATTTCTTTGAAATCAGCACTTTCAGTTTTTCAAAGTAAGCTTGTGCAATCGCATCTGCTTCGAATTTTTTGATTTGTTCCTCTTGTCTTGACATCGTTTCTCCTTACTGGATTACTACTTTCCAGCTTCTTTCTATCAATTGCTCTCCCAGACAATCCTTTTGACTGATGATATTCCTTTTCATTATATCATGATTTTCTCTCACGATACCCTTTTAAAATCAAGTGATTTTTATTTTAAAATGCCATGGGGAAAATCCACCATAGCATTTTGTATTTTTTACCAAACTGGCTCATCCATACCGTCAGAAGACTCTTCTACGACTTTTTTAACATCATCTGTGTGGTAGGCTTTGATTAATTCTTTAATCGCATCTGCTTTTGATGATTTTTCCCAATCACTCTTCGCTGCAATCAAGTTATACCATTGGTGTGAATTTTCATCTTTTTGCTCTTTGTAAAGGGCATTCTTATAATCAAGTCCCGCTTCACGAACAAAGGTATTATTAACAACTGCTGCTGCGACAGATGGAAGTGAGCTCGCTGTTTGGCTGGCATCCAATTCGGTTACTTTCAACTTTTTAGGATTTTCCTTGATATTAACCACTGTTGCTAATTCTGTACCAGATACATCTAGTTTAATCAAACCTGCTGCTTGAAGAAGGTAAAGGGCACGGCTTTCATTTGTTGGGTCATTTGGTACTGCGATTTCAGAACCATCTGGAATTTCATCAACAGATTTGTATTTGTTTTTTCCGTTTTCTGTACCTGAGTAGAGACGAATTGGAGCAATATAGGTATCAGCAACCGCTACTAGGTCTTCTCCATTTTCCTTGTTCCAGTTTTCCAAGAAATTATAGTGTTGGAAAGCATTGATGTCTACCTCATCTTCAGCAACTGCTTTATTTGGTTGTGAATAGTCTGTGAATTGAGTGAACTCTAATTTCACCTTATCACCAAGAAGCTCTTGAACCTTATCCCAACGCGCTTCTTCTGAATCGCTCAAACTCATCACACCAACACGAAGAACATTGTCATTCTTTGCTTCTTTGGAAGCTCCTGAACCACATGCTGCCAAGGCTGCAACTGAAACAAAAGCGACTACTGCTAAGCTAGCTAATTTTTTCAATTTCATAATTTTACACTCCTTAAAAATGAACTATACATAGCTTATCACAGGAGCGACTATTTGACCAATATAGAATTTTTATGTGCCACTTAAAAATCTTTTATAGCCCTTTTGTAAACTACATAGTTTTTAGCTATATCCTCAATGAAAGAAACTAGATAGCCAATGAATCACACCGTATCCCCAAACAAAGAGATAAAAACTTGCAAACCACAGAAGATAGGAAATCGGTTGGGCAAAGATTAAGCAAGCGCTGAAAAATAGGTATTTCTTGCGTTTGAGATAGAGAGAGCAAAGAAGGGCAAGGACACCGATAATCGGAACCAGCCAAACGATTGTAACCGTATGCCAATCTGCGGTAGCGAAAAATGGAGCTCGTACCACTTTAGGGGTAAAGAGCATTAAAACCGGTGCAATCCAGACGAAAAATCCCAGCCCGATAAGATGAGCCGTATGTTTTTTAATAAAAAGAGAATAAGAGTGTGACATAGGAAACCTCCTTTAGACGAAGAAAATAAGAAAAATCTGAAGTGCGATTGAAATTGGAAAAGCTAGTAAAAGCATTAGACTCGGTAGCATCCACTTCTTTTCTTTGAAATAAAGAGAAAATGGAAAGCTGAGCGCGCCTACCATCGGCAAAATAAACAAGGTCACAACATAACCCCAACCAAGATGATTTTGCGTTGTAATGGTCAACTCGTCTGGAAGAAAGAAGGGACTAATCCAGAAAAGAAAAACCAAAATGATGAGCAGGGGATAATATTTTTTAATATGAGGTAGAGCAGATTCAAACATGGTACAGCCTCCTTCCATCAAGTTAAGCTAGAAACACGAACCCTCTTTACCTATAGTCTATTCCTAAGACTAGAAAAAAGCCACTAGATATGGGCACTAAAGTGTGACAGCGGATACAAAAAGAAAGTGAGGCCAAGCTCACCTTTCAAGTCTGGACTTCCCTCACTTTTCCCTATTTTCCAATCATCACTTACAACTGATGAACCAGATAGTCAAACAACTGTCGGTTACTGTCACAATCTCTGCATAAAAATTCTGGATGCCACTGAACTGCTAAAATCGGTAATCTCCCACGCCCTTCTATAGCTTCAATAGTCCCATCACGCGGATCACGAGCCGTCACCTTTAACACAGGCGCTAAATCCTTGATACTTTGATGATGAAAAGAATTGATTTGGCTCCCCTCAGCAAAGAGTTGACTCACACGACTGTTTGGTCTTACCTGCAAACCATGCGATGTTCCCTCTAATTGTGGCTGCCAATGGTGTTTGACGTCTTGCTTCAAACTACCACCTAGCGCAACATTTAACAGTTGCATACCACGACAAACGGCAAAAATTGGTTTTTCTTGTTTCAGTGCTTCTTTGATTAAGGCTAGTTCAAACTGATCACGCGCCAGTAGATAATCATCACTATTGACTGACTGCTCTTCACCATAAAATTGTGGACTGACATGCTGTCCTCCTGAGAGAATTAATTTATCAATCATCTGAACATAATCTTTCGCCATTTCAGGTGTCCCAATTGGAATGACAATTGGCAGACCACCCGCAGTTTTCACCCCTTCAGCCAAATCCTTCGCAACTGCAACATAGGTCAAGCCAGACATCGGTGGCAGCTCCTTTTCATTTCCTGTAATCCCGACAATCACTTTTTTCATTGCGCCACCTCTTTCCTTTGATTTGTATCCTATACTATCATGCGCCACTCTCTCTGTCTAATATAGATGTTTTATCAACTCTTTAAAAATTTTTATCTTTTGGAATAAATAGCCTCAGCTTGCATCACTTTTCATCTCATCTTATGTGTAATCTTTTTTAAAAACTATACCATTTTCTCTATTTTACTGAAATAATACAAAATGTTCTATAGTTTTTAGCTATATCTATTCCTAATCATTTTCAATTATACAAATGCTCCATTTTCTGTTAGGATAGTGTCAAGAATAAGATTGGAGGCGCTTTTATGGCAACAAGTATCGTTGGTTTCCCACGGTTGGGAGAATTTCGTGAATTAAAATTTACAACGGAAAAATATTTCAGAGGAGAAATCGAAGAAGCAGCATTAGTAGAAACAGCAAAGGAACTTCGTAGGAAACATTGGAATTTGGTGAAGAAAGCAGGTATTTCTGAAATTCCAAGTAATGACTTCTCCCATTATGACAACGTTTTAGACACCGCATTTCTCCTCAATGTCGTGCCAAAAGCCGTACAAGACTTGGACTTAACGGACTTGGAACGTTACTTTGCTCTTGCACGTGGCTATCAGGGAGAAAAAGGGGATGTCCGGGCACTACCGATGAAAAAATGGTTTAATACGAACTACCACTACATCGTACCAAAATTTGAAAAAGAGACGAAAGTAGAACTGGCTAGCCAGAAAATTTTTGAGGAATTTACAGAAGCAAAAGATCAAGGGTTACTAACACGTCCTGTTCTGATTGGACCATTTACCTTCCTCCAATTAGCAGACTATGAAGAAGGTACGGTAGCTACTGATTATCTGAATGACATTGTCACTACCTATCAAGCAGTCTTTGAAAGATTAGCAGAACTTGGGGCTGAAAAGATTCAACTTGATGAGCCGAGCTTGGTCAAGGATTTATCGCCTGAAGAAAAGACCCTTTTCCTAACGATTTACAAGCAACTCTTAGCAGATAAGAAGGGCTTGGCCATTCTCCTACAAACCTACTTTGGGGATGTGCGTGATGTGTACGCTGACTTGATTGCCTTGCCAATTGACGGCTTAGGACTTGACTTTGTTGAAGGGAAAAAGACGCTTGATCTCGTCTCAACAGGATTCCCTTCTGATAAGGTACTCTACGCGGGAATTGTCAACGGAAAAAACATCTGGCGTAATGACTACGCAAACAGTCTAGCGATTTTAGAAAAAATCCCTGCTGACAAGGTTCATTTAACGACCTCTTGCTCACTGCTACACGTCCCATTTACAACTGCTAATGAAGAATTGGAAGAAGATATCCTCCAACACTTTGCCTTTGCAGTCGAAAAATTAGCCGAGTTACGTGATTTGGATACCATCCTCGCTGGTGGTGGTACAGATAGTTTGGCTGCGAACAAAGCCTTATTTACCAGAGAACGAGTTGGAAAAAATATTGGTTTAGCAAATCGTATCGCCAGCTTAACCGATCAAGACTATACTCGTCTGCCAGCTTTTTCAGAGCGTGAAAAATTACAAGCAGAGCGCTTGAATTTGCCAAATTTACCAACGACAACCATTGGTTCTTTCCCACAAACAGCTGAAGTACGTGATACACGCCTCGCTTTCAGAAAGGGAAATATTTCAGCCCAAGCCTACGATGCATTTGTCGCAAAACAGATTGATGATTGGATTCACTGGCAGGAAGAAGTTGACTTTGACGTTTTGGTCCATGGTGAATTTGAACGCAACGATATGGTGGAATACTTTGGACAAAACCTATCTGGCTACCTCTTTAGTAAGAACGGTTGGGTTCAATCTTACGGTATGCGTGGCGTAAAACCCCCGATTATTTGGGGAGATGTCACTCGCTTGCAACCCATTACTGTAAAATGGTCTAGCTATGCGCAAAGCAGGACAAACAAACCTGTCAAAGGTATGCTAACTGGTCCGGTCACTATTCTCAACTGGTCCTTCCCTCGTGAAGACATTTCCATAAAAGAATCTACCCTACAGATTGCACTGGCTATAAAAGAAGAAGTCTTGGATTTGGAAGCAGCGGGGATCAAGATTATCCAGATTGATGAAGCTGCACTACGTGAAAAATTGCCACTGCGTAGAAGCGACTGGTACGAGGATTACCTCGATTGGGCTATTCCAGCCTTCCGATTGGTGCATGCAACTGTCGCACCAGATACACAAATTCACACCCACATGTGCTACAGTGAATTTACTGATATTATTCCTGCTATTGACAATATGGATGCAGATGTCATTTCATTTGAAGCAAGTCGATCAAATCTCGTGATTTTGGACGAATTAAAAGCACAGAATTTCCAAACACAGGTTGGTCCTGGAGTCTATGATATCCATTCACCACGCGTGCCAGCTGAAGGGGAAATTGACCAGACCATTCAAGCTATTCTGGCAAAAGTCCCTGGTCGCAAAGTTTGGATCAATCCTGACTGTGGACTTAAAACACGTGGAATCAAAGAAACGCGGGAAAGTCTCGTTCGGCTTGTCGAAGCCGCCAAATCCGCTCGGCAAAAAATTCAGCAGTAACAAGAGGAGAGAACCTCGTTTTCTCCTCTCTTATCAGAAAGGAAAAAACAATGGTTGTTCAGAATCCCAGACTCTCATTTGAAGTTTTCCCGCCAAATCCAGCAGCAGGAAATGAAAAAATTTTCGCGGCTTTAAGAGATATGCAGGATTTGTGCCCTCATTTTATCAGCGTGACCGCCAGTAATAATAAGTTCAATCTCGAAGAAACAACTGTTTGCTTGGCCAATTATATTCAAAATGACCTGGGAATTCCGTCTATTGCACATTTACCAGCTATCTATCTGACCAAGGATCAGGTTGCTAACATTTTAACCTCCCTTGATCAGATTGGGGTGCATAAAATCTTGGCCCTGCGAGGGGATATTATTCCTCATGTAGCTCCGCAAAAAGATTTTCAGTATGCAACTGATTTGATTTCTTTTATCAAGGCAGAAGCACCTCATTTTGATATTATCGGGGCTTGTTATCCTGAAAGTCATCCAGATTCTCCTAGTCAGATTGCCGATATTAAGCATTTGAAAAAAAAGGTGGATGCCGGCTGTTCAACTCTTGTAACTCAACTATTTTTTGACAATGAAGTCTTTTATGATTTTCAAGAGAAGTGCCATTTAGCGGACATTGAAGTCCCGATTTTGGCAGGCATTATGCCCATCATCAACCGCAATCAGGCTCTACGCTTGCTGAACACTTGTGAAAATATCCGCTTACCACGGAAATTTCGTGCGATTTTAGACAAGTATGAACACGACCCTGAGTCCTTAAAGGCAGCAGGTTTGGCTTATGCTATCGACCAAATTGTGGACTTGGTAACGCAGGATGTAGCAGGCATTCACCTCTACACGATGAACAATGCAGAAACAGCCCGTTATATCCACGATGCGACCTATTCGCTCTTCAACCATTCCACTGTATAGCTCAAACATTGATTCCATTCCCCTTTCTATTTTCTTGATAGAGAGGGGATTTTGCGTTACAATAGAGCTATGATTACTAAAGAATTTGATACAATCGCAGCCATCTCTACTCCTCTTGGAGAAGGGGCTATCGGCATTGTCCGCTTATCTGGGAGTGAGGCAATTACGATTGCAAACCGCGTTTTTAAAGAAAAAAATCTTCAGGAAGTAGCCAGCCATACCATTCATTACGGGCATATTCTTGATCCTCTTGCAGACATCGTGGTCGATGAGGTCATGGTATCTGTCATGAAAGCGCCAAAGACCTTTACACGAGAAAACATTGTGGAAATCAATACCCATGGTGGAATTGCTGTTACCAATGAAATTCTCCAACTAGTCATCCGTCAAGGAGCACGACTAGCAGAACCCGGTGAATTTACAAAACGTGCCTTTTTAAATGGCCGTGTTGATCTCACTCAGGCAGAAGCTGTTATGGATATTATCCGAGCTAAGACAGATAAGGCTATGCATCAAGCTGTTCAACAGTTAGACGGCTCGCTTTCTACCCTCATCAATAATACCAGACAGGAAATTCTAAATACCCTAGCTCAGGTCGAGGTTAATATTGACTATCCTGAATACGACGATGTCGAAGAAGCTACAACCGAGCTAGTTCGTGAGAAAACCATGGAATTTCAAGCCTTGCTAGAACGCCTCCTCAAAACAGCACGCCGAGGCAAAATTCTACGTGAGGGCATTGCAACAGCTATTATTGGACGTCCTAATGTTGGCAAATCAAGTTTATTAAACAATCTCCTACGAGAGGATAAGGCTATTGTCACTGACATCGAGGGAACAACACGCGACATCATCGAAGAATATGTCAACATCAACGGTGTCCCCCTCAAACTGATTGATACCGCAGGGATTCGTGAGACTGACGATTTAGTAGAAAAAATTGGAGTAGAGCGCTCCAAAAAAGCCCTCGAAGAAGCTGATTTAGTTCTTCTAGTCTTAAATGCTAGTGAGCCCTTAACAGAACAAGATCGCCAGTTGCTCGCAATCAGTCACGACAGCAATCGAATCGTTCTCCTAAACAAGACGGACCTACCGATTCAAATTGAGCAAGACCAGCTACCTGCGGATACTATTGCCATTTCTGTCCTAAATAATCAAAACATTGACCAGATTGAAGAACGAATCAATCAACTCTTCTTTGAAAATGCAGGACTCGTTGAACAAGATGCCACCTACCTCTCCAATGCCCGACACATCTCCCTCATTGAACAAGCCGTAGAGGCCTTAAAGGCGGTAAATGACGGACTTGAAATGGGCATGCCTGTTGATCTGCTTCAAGTCGATTTAACGCGTTGCTGGCAAATTCTTGGTGAAATTACTGGAGATGCTGCACCAGATGAGCTGATTACCCAACTCTTTAGCCAATTCTGTTTAGGAAAATAGACGTTCAAAGGAGACTCCAACTACTTGTATTGGGATCAGGAATCCTATTATCCTATTGAACAACTATGCCTTACACGGGTAAAAAATTGGCGTATAATGTAAGTGTGCATCATGTTTTACAATGTTAAAAAAGAAACTTTAGTATATTTAAAAAATTCAAAGTAACAGGATTCAATGATTTAGTCTGGGAAATAAAGTAATGTAATCATAAAATTCATAGGAGGTTGCTATGATTGTACTAACCAATGACCGCTTGCGGGTGGAAATTTCTGAACCTGGTGAGCGTCCGAATGATACTTTCCGCTTTGACAGGGCAGGATTCATTTCGGAAGTTACGCTTGACGGAGATACCCATTTTTGTGCCAATGAGCCCATGAACTTGCGCCATTTGTCTTCTGGTGGTCGAGGACTTTGTTGTGAATTTAGTGGAGATTTCAGCTCTGGAGCTACCGTTGGCGAATTTTTCCCGAAATTAGGCGTTGGGCTCATCAAGCAGGATTCAGATTTAGGCTACCAATTTGCTCATAAGTATGATGAGGTTGAGCCTTATCCTGTAACGATGAAACACACGCAGACTAGTGCCAGTTTTGTCACGAAGGCAGTGCCTTGCCTCGGTATCGCAGCTACTATTAAAAAAACCATCATCATCGAGGAAAATCGAGTGACTCTGAAAGCCACTATCACCAATGTCGGGGATAAGGTCATCGAGACCGAAGAATATTGTCATAATTTCCTTAGCATTGACGGTATGGCTATTTCACCTGACTACCGCTTGGAATTGCCTGATATGCCTGACTTGGGTCAGCAGGGACTGGAAGGTTTCGGCGGTTATGACCACAATAATTTTGTAGCAGATGGCAAAGCTATCGCTTTTAAGCAATGCGAGACGGATGTGTCACTCAGTGTTTTGCCCATTCCCAAGACAGACAAGACCACCTTCACATGGACACTACTCCACAAGGGGGCTAAGGCCAGCGTGACAGGAATCGATGAAGTCCAACCGACTAGCCTCCTACTCTGGGCAACTGATCATATCGTCAGCCCAGAGATTATCCAAAAAATCACTGTTGCACCCGGCCAATCCTTTAACTGGAAACGCAGCTGGATTTTTGAAGCTGAACCACGGTGGTAAAGCTATAGAGGCTCTGCAGACGGTAAATGTGGGACTTGAAATAGAAAGCCTGTCGACTTGCTCCAAGTGAATTTGATCCACTGCTGGCAGATTCTCGGAGAAAGCACAGGAGGAACTGCACCCAAAGAGCTGATGCCCAGCTCTTTTTCCCATTCTGTTTAGAAAAATAGGAGGATACCATGTCTGTCAAACTGATTGCCCATGCTTTGATTAAAAAGGAACACAGCTACCTTGTCCTCAAACGTTCTAGTATCAAACGAGGAAAAGCCAATGTTTACCCAAACTACTGGGATATTCCTGGAGGCAGTGTCGAATTACATGAATTACCTCAGGCTGCTGCTCTTCGGGAGACACTTGAAGAAGCCAATCAAGTCATCACGATTACTGGCATTCTCCACGAAGATAGCCAGTTTGATTCTGATAAACAGACCGTTTTTACACGATTGGTCTACGCCGCTCACCTAAAAGAGAAATGCCCTATTGAGCTTGACCCAGAAGAACACACCGATTTCCGCTGGATTAAATCTTTGGAGGAATTAGAGGGAGAACAGATTGTACCTTATCTCTACGACCTTATCCCAACTGCTCCTAGAAAAGGACAATATAGTGAATTGAATAGAGGTGAAGATAGCGTTAAGTCGCTTTGATAAAAAAGGAACACCGCTGCCTTGTCCTTAAACGTTCTAATATCAAACGAGGAAAAGCCAATGTTTACCCTCAAAATCAGGCTTTGCAACCTTCTACAAAAATATAAAACAAATAAATTGGAGAGAACATATGAAGTTTACCGTTAAAGAAATAAAAGATAAAGCAGAAAAGGAAAAGATTTCTAAGGAAATTCTTTACGATCTTCCAGAGTGGTTTGGCATGCCAGAAAGCACAGAAGAATATGTCACTGATTCACAAGACAAACCTTTCTTGGCTTCTTTTTATCAAGATGAAATTGTCGGATTTATAGTTTTAAATACTACAAGTCCAGACTGTGCAGACATATTTGTAATGGGAATCAAAAAGAAGTTCCACCGACAAGGTGCAGCAACACAATTAAATGAAGAGTATGAAAAACTAGCTAAGAAATTGGGGTACCTATATTCCCAAGTGAAAACAGTTCAATCTGGCCACTATAAAGAATATGATATTACAAATAGTTTTTATACTTCGGTAGGTTATAAGGAGTTAGAAGTATTTCCAACATTATGGGATGAATGGAACCCTTGCCAAATTTACATTAAATATTTAGGGAATTAAACATATCAATAATAAGCCTCCAGACGTAACTTAAATATAATTTCTGTCAGTATTGATTTGACTGTACGATTTTACAGGCGAAAGTGTTGAAGTGAGCAAATTGCTACAAGACATTGCGCTACGTGAAACCCTCGAAGAAGCCAATCAAGTCATCACGATTACTGGCATTCTCCACGAAGATAGCCAGTTTGATTCTGATAAACAGACCGTTTTTACACGATTGGTCTACGCCGCTCACCTAAAGGAGGAATACCCTATTGAGCTTGATCCAGAAGAACACACCGATTTCCGCTGGATTAAATCTTTGGAGGAATTAGAAGGAGAACAGATTGTCCCTTATTTATATAGCCTGATTCCAACTGTTTCTGGGAGCAGTCAATGATATAGTGGATTGAGAACTGAACACGGACTAAGAGCTGTGTAAAAAAAGAGACGCAGATGTTCCAGCTTTAGCTGGTTACAGCTGAGGCGCCCCCTTTAGGGATAGATTTCCTTGAGACTGGTACAGACTCCCATCGTCCATCTCCTATCTTACCGTAGCTATTACGAGCTTGCCCGTTCTACAGATACGGATGCCCTAGGGGTATACTTTGCTCTTGACGTCCTTTGTATCTTATGAAACTGAACTCGGGCTAAGCACTGTGTGAAAAAGATAAGGCTTCCTAGAGTCTGCGGGCTCTTCGTCAGACTTCCTATTTTCACTTTGTGCTTTATACGCCCTCGTATCTTATGAAGGAATAGGACAAGGCAAGGAGCTGTAGATAGAGCTGGCGTTAATTGAGGATTACTCCATAATCCCTATTTCCAACCTTCAACAGTCTACTGGACTATTGAAGCAAAGCGACTGAATACTCAATGAAAATCAAAAATAACTATTTTATCTTATAAATATCTACTCTTTAAGAAAATGGATTGAGCGAAGTGAGCAATTGAAACTCCAAGGGAGGTCGCTTGCGTCCGCACTAATTAAGAAAGTATCCCAAAGTGCTAACTTTGATTTTAATTGAGTATCAATTGTGGAACCTAGTCAGATTTTGATTTTTATAGAGTATAAATATAAATCAGCAAAAAAACGCATTCGATTTCCTCGAGTGCGTTTTAAAATGTTGCTTCCACACGGTAAATGACTTGGCCTTTTTGAGAGAATTTTTCTTCATACTCAGTCATAACATTACCTTCCATGTCACTAGCATGTAAATCGAGCCACACGCCATTTAAGGTCATGCCATACTGCGAAAAACTCACGAGGCTATATTCGAATAATCCACGATTATCCGTCTTAAACTGAATCTCACCCTTCTCTGGCAGAATCTCCTTATAAGTATCCAAAAAACTTTTATAGGTCAAACGACGTTTTTCATGGCGTTTTTTGGGCCAAGGATCAGAAAAATTGAGGTACAGACGATCAATTTCTGCTGGTGCAAAATAATTGGTCAAACTCGATCCGTCCACCTGCAATAATTTGATATTGGGTAAACCCGCTTCGACGACACGATCCAAGGCATAGCTTAGTACCGTCATCTGAATATCAATCCCAATATAGTTAATTTCTGGATTCTGAGCTGCCATTCCTGTGATGAAACGCCCTTTCCCCGAACCAACTTCGATATGAATAGGGTTATCATTTCCAAAAATACTTGCCCATTTTCCTTTACAATCCTCAGGTGTCAAGATGACATATTGAGGATATGCTGCTAGCATGTCGCTAGCTCCTTTCCGATTTCTTACTCTCATACTTCCTTATAATAGCTCTTACGGAAATACCGCAAAGCATAAATTTCTTTATTTGCCGCCTCCATGTCATAACTTTCGACATGCTTGGCTATCTGATTCAAATAGCCTAGTTGGCCATACCAGTAAATTTTATTTAACACTGTTTGATTGTACTTGTATCCATAGCTTCTGAGCCACTCTTCCCATGATTGTCTTGGAATATAGTGGGTCAACAAGTAAGCCACATCGAGCATTCGATCTGTCACACAAGCTGTTTCCCAGTCTGTTAGATAAATTAAGCCACTCGTTGTTTCTACCCAGTTGGTATGATGCAAATCACCATGTACAAATGTAGCGGTATCCCTACGAAAACGTGGAAGATGGCTTAATAACTCGCTGCAAATCGATTGGAGATAACTATTTTTAGCCAGACGAGCTGGTGCTTCTTGCTGCCACTTACGGACTAAATCCTGCGGTTCTTGATAAGTGTAATTTAGCTGTAAGGCCTGGTTGAGCAACATTTTTGAATAGTGCATCCGAACTAATATTTGCTGAACCTGCTTACCTCCCATATCCAAACGAGTAAGAGGATGTCCATTTAACCACTCTTGCTCAACACGTTGTCCTACTCCGACTTCACGATTGGCAGAAAGGACAGGCGGTGTAATATGTTCGTGTGCTAAAACGGAAACAATCGGTGGCATTTCGTACTTGACAAAAACAGGTGTCCCATCAGCTCGCATACCCTTAAATGCTTTACCACTATTTCCTGCGATAGACTGCAGACGAAGTCCGCTTGTATCAAATTGCATGCCATTCTCCTTTTAAAAATTCTTTACTATTTTACTAGTTTTCAATCTATTAGTCAATCAATTTCTTTGATTTCATTTCCAAATAAAAATGAAGCAAAAAGATTCCCGCTCCTACTATTAAGAAAAGGTATACCTTGTCCGATAAAACGACCGCTCCTACCACTAGTTGTACTGTACTAATCATGTACAAAATCCGCTGAATCACCCGCTTAAAACTAAGCCATTTTTCCTGTTTAGGTAGAGGATAAAGTCTTGAAAGGTACTGGTAATTATAGACATGATAAAGAGGGAGTAGTTGAAACAGCAATAAATAGTCAAAAAGCACCGTTAAGGCAACTGCCAACCACGACTCTTGAATCAAAGAGAGGCTAGCTAGACTCAAGGCTAACAGTCTGAGACTAAGCCAGAAAAAATCGCCTGACCGTAAGAAGCCTCGAACAAAGAGATAATCCCATGTACTATCCTGCCTTTTCTTAACAAGATTTAAAACAACATCCAAATACTTCCGCCGCTTAACATCGCTACTGATACCCTTGACATGGGTAAAGAGAGAATAAAACTGTAAAATTCCCTGCTTACGCTTGATTTCGTGCTGAATTGCCTGATCCCAGTCCAAATTGCCCTGTTGCGAAACAAAGCGCGTTTGGTAAACTAACCAACCATATTTTCCAACAGATAAGAAGGATAGATAGAGAACAAACAGCCCTATTGACCAGCCGAATTTCAAATACAAGGGCAATAACAGCCCCTGTCCCACTACTTGAATACTTCCCCATAGGATCATCGCACGCAATCGAGCTGTCTTAATCTGCTGATGCAACGCCACTTCTTTAGGCAGCAAAAACTGACGATCCGCTGGCTCAATATAGGTCGCTATTCGACCCGCAAAAAAGAGCAAGACGGTGACGAGAACAGGCAAGATAGAAACACCCCAAGGATTGGCTGGAAAATGCTCTAAAAGTTCTCGGTATTGTAAGGCCAGAAAACCAAGCAAAACCATTAAAACCAGAACAAAATGATCATTTAAAACATAGCGAAGGTATTTGAGACAGCGCTGATTGAACTCTAGCCTCCGTTCTTGAAAGAGTTCTTTCATACCTGCTCTCCTTCTTTAGTAAGAGCAAGATACAATTCATTCAAGCTAGCTTCTTTTCGACCAAATTCTGCCTGTAAGGTTGCTAAATCTCCCTGTGCACGTACCTGTCCTTGGTGTAAGATGACAAAGCGATCACACATTTTTTCAGCTGAATCAAGAACATGGGTAGACATCAAAATGGATGTTCCTTTAGCTTTTTCTTCTTCTAATAAACGGATCAAATCATCAATTGCCACCGGATCCAAGCCCAAAAACGGCTCATCCACAATCAACAAACTAGGATTGACCATAAAAGCACAGATAATCATGACCTTTTGCTTCATTCCTTTAGAAAAATTCACCGGAAACCAGTCCAGTTTTTCATCCAAGCGAAAGAGTTTGAGCAATTTTTGCGCGCGAGAAAGGGCCTGTTCGACATCCAAATCATAGGCCATGGCCACCACTTCCAAATGCTCTTTTAAGGTCAGCTCTTCATAGAGGCTGGGTGTTTCTGGAATAAAACCGATCTTTTTCCGATAGGCTTGTGGATCCGACTGAAGGCTCTCTCCGTCAATCAAAATCTGTCCTTTGTATGGTGATAAGAGACCGATAATCTCTTTAATTGTCGTCGATTTTCCTGCACCATTAAGGCCAATCAAACCGACCAATTCTCCATCTGCTACTTGAAAGGAAATATCTTTCAAAACAGGAATATTGACATAACCACCTGTTACATTTTTTACTTCTAACATACATTTTTTCCTATAATTTGATATACTTATTATAACAGAATTTTGAAAAAGAGGTTTACTTTATGTCAGATTGTATTTTTTGTAGCATCATTGCGCGCGACATTCCTTCGTCTGTTATCTATGAAGATGAAAACATCCTTGCTTTTTTAGACATTACTCAAGTAACAAAAGGACATACCTTGGTTGTACCAAAACAACATTTCCGCAATCTACTTGAAATGGACGAAACAGCAAGTGGTGCCCTATTTGCCAAGATTCCCATAATTGCGAAGCGCCTCAAAGATACCCTCGGAGCAACTGGCGTTAATCTAATTAGTAATATGGAAACGTCTGCCGGCCAGACAGTTTTTCATACCCATATCCACCTCTTACCTCGCTTTGATGAGCAAGACGGACTGCACATTGCCTTTGAGACCAAGGAACCTGATTTTTCAGCCTTAGCTCAACTAGCCGATCAATTACGTTTGGAGAAATTATGAAACTTACACATCTCATCGCTGCAGGAACAGCTGCTACCCTCTCCTATCTAGCGGTCAAAAACCGTGATAAGATTCTTCAGGAAATGACAGAGACTACGGATCTGATCCATCGTATGCAGGACAACTATCAAACAATCCAAGATAGCCTCACCCTCATCCAATCCTATCAGAAACCTGTACAGGAAATGGCAGAAGAAATCCAATACAAGGTAAACGTCTACCAACAAAGCATTGCTGGTAATTTGAATGAAATTCAGAAAATAAAAGAAAAGTATCTAGCAGAATAGGCAACTAAATAAAAGAATCTACAATTAGTGGTGGGGAAGACTCTAACAAGAGAATTTTCTCCACTTTTTTTCTATGGAATGGAGTAGGCTACATGAGTCGAATAGGATTCCTTTTAATAAATGAGATGAACAGTAATAAAAATAGATAGTCTATGCCTGAGCCATCTAAAAGCAGCAAAAATACTAACTTTGATTTTCATTGAGTATAGACATAAATCACCTGCCACACACTTTGAAGTATAAAAAAAAGAGAGACAACTTGTTGATCTCTCCCTAAAATCTCCCTTTTCTCCAATCCATCACGGTTGAGATTAAATCTGAGTTTTTTTAATCCAATCGCTCTTCCTTTGCTAAGTATGGTAACAAAACCTGCCATTCCGGCTGAGTTTGCCAATCTGGCTCTGAAACAATCTGTGCGGCTACACGTCTTGCCTCTTCTAAAATCGCATAGTCTTCTATAATGTTTGCTACTTGAAACTCTGGTAAGCCCGATTGACGTGTTCCAAAAATTTCACCTGAACCTCGCATTTTTAAATCTTCCTCTGCCAAGACAAAACCATCTGTCGTCTCTGTCATGATCCGCATGCGATCCTTACCGGAATCTGTTTTAGGATTGGCAACTAAGATGGCATACGATTGCTTTTCACCACGACCAACTCGCCCTCTTAATTGGTGTAGTTGGCTTAATCCAAATCGGTCTGCATCCATGATGAGCATAACCGTCGCATTTGGTACGTTCACTCCCACTTCGATGACCGTTGTGGAAACTAGAATATCAGTTTGACCTGCTTTAAAGGTCTGCATAACCGCTTCTTTCTCGTCATTTTTCATCTGACCATGCAGTAAGGCAACGCTTGCCTTTTCCTTAAAATGAGCAGTCAATTCCTCTTCCAAGGCAATTGCATTTTTCAAATCCAGTGCTTCTGATTCTTCGATAAGAGGCGAAATGACATAAACCTGTTCTCCCTTGCGTAATTCTTTTTCCAACCAGTCAAGTACAACAGGAAACTGCTCGTGCTTTACCCAGCGAGTCACAATTGGCTTACGTCCTGCAGGAAGCTGATTGATAATCGATACATCCATATCACCAAAAGAAGTAATTGCAAGCGTTCTTGGAATCGGTGTTGCCGTCATCATCAACACATCTGGATTCACTCCTTTTCCACGCAATAAACGACGTTGATGAACCCCAAATCGGTGTTGCTCATCTGTAACGACAAGGCCTAGACGATGATAATGGACCCCATCCTGAATTAAGGCATGCGTTCCTACAATCATGTCCACTTGTCCTGACTCAATTGCTGCTAACGCTGCTCTACGTGGTGCTGCTCGCATGCCACCTGTTAATAGTGCAATCGACAAATCTGGAAACAATTGGGTCAAACTTTCAAAATGCTGTTCCGCCAAAATTTCAGTCGGAACCATCATTGCTGCCTGCATGCCAGCTGTATAGGCTGCATACATCGCTAAAGCTGCGACAACTGTTTTTCCAGAGCCAACATCGCCCTGTAAGAGACGATTCATATGCCCCCTAGACTGCATGTCTCTTAAAATTTCATGTAATGCTTTTTCTTGAGCTTCTGTTAAGTTAAATGGCAAGGAAGCTATTTTTTCTTCTACTTCAAGAGGCTTATAGGCAATCGAAACGCCATCTGCCATGACCTTATTCGCTACCTTTAGCTGCTGCAAACGCAGTTGAAAGTAAAACAATTCCTCAAACTTGATACGACGCAGGGCCTGTTTGTATTCTGCTAGATCTTTTGGAAAATGCATGGCCCTTACTGCCTGCTTTCGCTCCACTAAACGATACCGTTCTAAAAGAGAAGGCGGAAGATTTTCCTTCAATAAATAATCGTAGCCCTTGTCAAATACCGCTTTTACTAATTTCACTACACTAGCCTGCGAAACTCCTTGTGTGACGTGATAAATGGGCTGTAATTCATCCTCGCGCTGTGCAACCAACTTCATACCAGTTAAGCTAGCCTTGGCCTTATCCCATTTCCCCCAGACGGCAAGTTCTTGCCCTACTTCAATTCGATCAGCTAAATATGGCTGATTAAAAAAAGAGACCACAATGACTACATCACCCTGCTTAAGAGAAAAACGAAGCTTATTGCGTTTAAAGCCATAATATTGAACAGTTGGCGACGTCAGAACAGTACCCGAAATCAAAGCTTTTTCTCCATCCTCCAATTCCAATACCGAACGAGCGGCAAAATCATCATAACGAAAGGGATAATAACACAGTACATCCTCTACTGTCTCTAATCCTAATTGTTGCAATTTTGCAGCTGACTTTTCACCCACACCAGGCAGAACTGTTATTCTATCTTCTAATCTCATCATACACTAATTATACTATTTTCAACCAGTATTTGCTAGATGAATCAATACTATAGCCACGACAAACGCATTAAGAAAATCATTCGTTGAAAAAGTTGTGAAACAGCAAAACGCCTACTTT